>NZ_NQMR01000239.1 GCF_002276045.1 Pseudoalteromonas sp. NBT06-2
TTATAATGAGCAGCTAACTGTTGCTAAGTTGGATTAAGGTCGGGTTATCATAAGCCGCAAAATTGATAAGGTGATAGGGTGGAAATCCATCAGGGCTAGAGGCATCAAGTGATACCTCAGTCAAAAGCCGAATATATGGCTGCAATGCACTCTATTTCAACGATTTAAATTGTCTTGCAATCGGAGAGGGTCCATATATGGTATTAGTTCAGCCTCTGCTTTAGGAAATCAATTGCCTTTATGCTAAATTCATTCAGTTGTAAGTAATATTCATTTTCAATGACATCTTCTAAAATTGTTAAATCAATATTCAAATAATCATGAACTAAACCATTACGCATACCTATTATTTTACGCCAGTTCGCCAATTCAGCTTTACTTATTTGATTATACTCTCTCAATAAACTAAATGATTGATATGCTTCACTGGCTGATTTCATTTTTATTGTTTTTAACCAATGCTTAGATAAACCAATACATAATTCGGTAAAAACTTGCAAAACGCGTTCAACAGCCCTGTAATCTCGACTTCTAAAGTTATCATTTATTAAATCTTCTCTAAGCTCTATTAGTTCAGCTAAATATTGCGCTCTATGCTTATCAGCCTCTATTAAATATAACTGCAAACCTTCATTATTCATTTTGACTATTCTCTATCATTTGATATTCATATTGGCTATATATTCTATTTTGCTCAGTAAAAGCCCGAGATGTAGGAGTTTGATAAATAATTTCACCATATTCGACAATATTAAAGGCAAGGTATATAGGTACTTTATTTATATCAACTAAGCTCAGTTTCTCTTCTGGAATATTTAATTTTTGAGCCCAATCAATTGCAAGTTCGTTTGGCCGCAGAAAAGCATCTATAGTGGATAGTTTGAAGTTTTTGAATGCAATAGCTAAGTCAAAATCACTTTCTTTAGTGTGATTACCTATTGCCCTAGAACCATATAACCAAACAACTTCAATATCATAATTTTCAATTGATAATTGCTTAATCTGAGCTAATAACTCAGTTTGATTTATCATAAACTAACCAACTTGTTTATATTAAACTACACTATTTGAATATAATCATTAGTATAACCAACTCTCACATCATTCTATACCAAAACTCGGAGAGATAAACCGTACGATGTAAAATCTCACCTACAAAACACCGCACACTTACAACTTAAGATATGAGCTTCATCTAGTAAGGCTTGTGATTTAAAGCGCCCTTCTTAGTGCAGTCTGTTATAGCATTTATAAATTCACTCGAACAAATGAATTAATGCAATTTAAAGTGCTTAACATCAATAATTCACTCTATCGGAAGAATTAAAGCTTATTTATATATTTTTTGCTTATATTCTCTTGAACGAGTGAATATGATTGTTCTTATTGCTGAACTGACTATAATTCATGCATACGCGTGAAAAATGGTGCTTTATGAAAGTTAATATAAAATCGATTAAAGAGATGGGCGCAGTAGGCAAGGCGGTAAGGAAAAGCCAAGATTTCGATCAAAGAACATTGGGGGATTTTTCAAACAATGGGATCAACTTTGTCAGTCAATTTGAAAATGGTAAGTCAACGGTGCAAATTGGTCGAGTGCTTGAAATATTCGAGATACTTGGCATTGGGATCACACTAGATCTTCCTGTACCCTTTAATACAGAAGATAAAAAAAAATTGACTATGTTATTAGAAAAATCTGGTGTAAATATAGTTAAAGACCTAGTGCTACATGAACATAGCATTATTACGAGTGATCACTAATGCAGGATAGGAAGTTAAACGTTTACGCCAATGACAGTCTAATGGGTATTCTATCAGAAGAAGAAAATATTTGGACATTTCAATACGAACATTATTGGATAAATCAGCGTGGTGCATACGCTCTATGTCCCAATATACCGCTAAATGAAGATAAGCAGATAGACGGAAGTACTAAGCGCCCTATTCAACACTTTTTCGACAATTTACTACCAGAAGAAAATGCTCGCTCATTGCTTGCCAAAGACCTTGATGTAAAAGACGTATACGATACATTTTTACTATTGAAAAAATCAGGTAAGGAGTCTGCAGGCGCATTGACGATAACCTCTGAAAATATGCAACGTCCAAAACGTAGTAATGAACCATTAACGCATGAAGAGTTAAATGTTCGTATAAAGAATTTACCCAAGGCTCCATTAAATAATAAAGAGACTAAACGAATGTCACTTGCAGGTGCTCAGCATAAAATGCTGGTGATCCTGCAAGGTGATGAACTTTCTGAGCCAAATTTATCCATGCCTTCCACGCATATATTAAAACCCGATCATTCAGATCCTGAAGACTATTGGCAAACGACAATGAATGAATGGTTTATAATGTCCTTGGCCAAAACTGTGGGCCTTGATGTTCCGCCAGTTCGTATAGTCTATACGCCAACGCCAGTGTTTATAATTGAGAGGTTTGATAGAAAAGGAAAGTATCCTGCTCATCAAAGACTTCATATCATAGATGCTTGTCAATTGTTGGGGGTTGGAAGAGGCGCGAAGTATCCAATGTCGAAAGTAGAAACCTACCAAAAGCTGATTGATACAACTCGGTTAAAGGCTAAAACTATTCAAAGACTTTATGAATGGGTATTATTTAACATACTTATTGGGAATGGTGATGCTCACCTGAAAAACATTAGTTTTTATCAGGAGGGCAGTGGAACTGTATTGTCGCCATTTTATGACCTGTTATGCACCATCATTTACACAGATCCTCTTGCTACATTACATCAAGACCTGTCAGTCCCTATTGGGGATAAATTGCAGTTTAAAGATGTTGAGTATTCGGATCTTGAAATATTTGCCAAGCAGATTGGTTTACCTGCATCGGTCATGAGAAAAATCACGACAAAAATGGTCGATAACATTGAACGAGAATTTGATGCCCTCTACCAAGGTGTTGAGGACAGTCCGATTCATGTTGAAAAAGGAGGTGAGTTACACATGCTTAGAGAAATTAAGTTTAAAGTATTAAAGCCCATGTTAAACAAGATCGCACCTAAATAGACTTTCTCTCGTTACTACAGCAAAAAAACAAAAAAGTAAGGCTACAGCCAAACCTACAAAAAACACACAAATTAAAGCGTTCGGAGTAGACGGGACTTCAGTCCCGTATCTTTTAAAATTCACATCACACATCTTTGATTTTAAATCCAATAAGCTCCAACAACCCACCAAACTCGACCAAAACTCCCCGTAGGCTCGATTTTATATCGCGCATGTTTTGAATGTAATACAGGGAGTAATTACCGATAACAACGCGCATGTTTTACTCGTACAAGTTTAAGGCTAACACCCTTTTAGGTTCGCCTTCAGGCGTTCTGTTTTAAAACACCCTTGCCAATTTCCCTTTTAACTAACCACAGCCCTTATACCAACTATGATTGTGGCTATGTGCACACTTAGCAAGAGACAACCTAGAACCTGCAAAATTCGCATACTGTCGCCTAAAATGTTGAATCGTATTCAACCATGAGTCAACTTCAATATTTAACACATCCAAAATTTTAGGTTTTTCTTTTAAAACCGAACCTCGCTTATTTGGCACAAGCAAGCAACTACTAAAATCAGCCAGTTCTAAATAATCAAAAAGTATAAAAGGAATTGTATTTTTATCTGCTGAGCAACCAAAGTCTAATAGTGACTTTGGTTGCTGTAAAACTATAAACTCAGGTTTTTTATTAGGCTTACTCTTTTTTGAATGACATTGCTTTTGAAAAGACTGATATTTTTTATACGTTCTTGAATCGATGTAAAATCCCACCTACAAAACACCTCACCCTGAAAAATTCACTCGTTCGAAGAATTTAAGGTTATTTATATACTTTTCACAAATATTCACCCGAACGAGTGAATATCATTGATTTTATTACTGGCCTTACTACAATTCATCCATACGCGTGAAAAATCCAATCCCAGCCTTGCCTTCTCTAGCTATTTCGTATTTATTAATTCTTTCAAAATAGCATTTACAAGTGATTTAAAAACAGTGAATGCATCAACCCATTTGACAGACCTACTTCCATACACCATCGGAACAACATACTGGTTAAACCGCTCTTCAAATTGGCTATTTTCTTCAAGTAACATTAAACCATATTTTAATTCGCCAATAGGGTTTTCAACAAATTGAAGGTGCTGGGCTCCAAAGCGATCTACATCTTCATTTATAACTTTTCGAACAAGAGGTACGAGCTCTGATAAATTTGCACGACCAGCGCTTTGTATATAAAATGTATCATATATGTGACGAATCAACGCAGGGTCTTCACCTCGACTCTTATCTCGTTCAAAACTTGCTGTACGCCTCAGCATCGAAATTATTTTTTCCGCTTGTGTACTCAATATACTGGTAAATGCCATCGCATTAACTTCAGTTTTCTCTTTATAAGCCTCGGCAGTTAATGATGTTATGGGATGAGTTTCGATTTCATCATACAATGTAGTCTCAATTAGCTCTAATTTTATAAAAGGCCTTAAACATGGAGCGATTGAATAAGACTGAGGGTAACGGATGCTGAGCACTTGATATCTGTATTCATTTAGCCGAATTGGCTCACCTTCAACAGAAAATAGTTTACTTTTTTGAATAGTATCCATAATTGTTAAGTAAAGTTGCTTCCTTGCTTTTTTACGAGCTGACCTAGAATCTAACTCTTCAAATACATTTTAACTAATAAGTTTAATATCAACATTTTCTGACATTCGATACGTTTTAATGCCGGATTTAGCTAATGCTGTACCGCCTGAAAAAACCATTAAATGAGTATCGAAAGAAAGCACACTGAGCAACTTTAACAGCGCGACAACATAATAGTCTTTTTCAACAATAGCAGGGTTGCCCATTTCTAAAGCATCAGAAACCTCAATAAAAATGTTTTCATTAATCTGCATTAATTGCTCGATTACTTACTACTATTTTTCGCTTAAATCGATTGCTAGTGATAATTTGAAATGACGCAGGAACTTGCAAACTATCTCCATTAATACTTCGCTGAGAGAAATCATCGAACTTATAATCAACACCTAACTTTTCAATCGCTTCTAAAATCACTCCATCAGCACCACCTGGTGACGCTGGCATAGTTTTCCCTGTGATACTATTAATTCGAGCTTTAGTGTAAAGACCATAGCCAATTCGAATTAATAAACCACTTTCAACAAATTTCCTTAACTCTCACCCTACTTGGTCATATCCAGCAATATCAGAAAAATCAGCGCGAGTAAAAGCATATCGTTTGGAACGACTTATTCTTACTTGCACTTTATTTGCAATAGTCATGGTTACTCTCCTGTTGAATACACCTTAAAAACAGCAAACATACGACAACTTATCAATACAAACATACGACACCAACCTTCCCTCGGTATACATGAATATGGATTCATGATGGTTACCTTCAGTCGCGTGCCGTAGGCAAGATTTTACATCGCGCGATTTTGAGTAATGCAGGGTGCAATTACC
>NZ_NQMR01000024.1 GCF_002276045.1 Pseudoalteromonas sp. NBT06-2
TCTTTTCTAAAAAGATAAGGCAACAGTATTTTACTGGTGATAGCCACTTTACCTGCCATAAGAAAGACGGTACTCAAAGCAATCAATTAGGTTTTATCCTTATCATTTTGTTTGAGTTACCGATTATGCATTTACTATTTCACTTTATCTTGTCACCTTTTGCTGCCAATCTTACAACAGGTTTAACACTTCTAGGTTTAGCGTTTTTTCTTGCAGAGTATAAAGCCATTTCGATTAGGCCAGTTTCCATTACACCAAATTCTCTCATTATCAGGTATGGGGTATTGAACCCTTTAGAAATTTCCTTAGCTAACATCGAAAGCATTCAATTAAGCTCAGGCTTCATTCGTAGATCGAGTAATGTTAAAAGGTTTAATTTGGCAGGTAATCCAAATGTAGAGATTCAGCTCAACTCGGGTAAGTTTATTTATTTAGGTGTAGATTCACCTAGCGATTTTATTTTAACATTAGAAAAGTACCGATTAAAATTGCTATAATCGGGCTGCCGGAGGTATCCAGCCCCCACATCACCAGCATGCACTCTTTTTTATAAACAGGGCAATAAGCAATTCACCTTCCGTAATGAATATGTATCCAAATATCTCGTAATACTATTAAACTTTATTCAGTCAAATATTCATTTCCTAAAGCAATATTAATTTCTTAGGTTTTTGAACTTCGACAAGGGCCTTCCCCTAAAACGCCTATTTTTGGTACTGGTGATACCACATGTAATAGCTGGCTATTAGGCTGAAAGCAACGATGTTATTGAAATATTTAGCTCATTTGAAGTAAGCGCTTACTTACTCGCGTTGGTATAATATATGCGCTGAAATAACAGGCAGATATTATTCTGATTTTACCTCAAGATCTAACTAGGTAAGCGTCTAAACAAATGATATGTTTTAAGGAAATTCAGTGGAAGTATCACTTCGTCAAGTAACAAAAGAAAATTATGAAAAAGTCTGTGAACTCGATGTCACAAAAGAACAAGAAGATTATGTCGCTTGTAATATGTGGTCATTAGTTGAAGCTAAGTACAATGAAGGCTATGAAACCAGAGCTATTTATGTGAAAGAAGAGCCAGTAGGTTTTTTTATGTGGGTACAAGAATCTAAAGTTAAAATTTCAATTTGGCGGTTTATGGTTGATAAACAGCATCAACAAAAATCAATAGGCCATGTTGCACTTAACCTTGCCTTGGTTGAAATAAAAAAATTCCGGGCTTACAAGAGATTGAAATTTGTTATAATCCTAAAAACCCTGTAGCTAAAGAGTTTTATTCTAGCTTTGGCTTTTCTGAAGTCGGTATGGATGAAGACGATGAAGATATGCTGGCGGTTATTAAGCTTTAAAACATAGTAGGGTAACCGAACAGCTATAACCTCCTGAACTACACTAGAGCACTCTTGTTAATCAGCAGATAATGGAGTAAACCAATAATTATCATTCCCCTATAATCGGAAGATTCGCTGTTAGTGAATATAACACTAACGGCTACAATTCGCACAGAAGATACCTTGCAAATAAAAAGTTTAATAATATGAAATAAACATATATTAATGTACCTAATCTCATTTATTATTTATTAAATAAACTCTTGAATGTGAGGAAATACATAGCTTATTCCAAATAGTTAAAATCCATTCGTTTCACTACCACAACTCAACAGTTTCTTAATGTCAGTTATATAATAGAGCGTATTGTACCTTTATAAATATTTGTATATTATCTCCTCACTCATCTGTAAAAAAACATGACACAGTGAGTTAAACTATAAAATCAAGGAAATTAGATGAACCAAGAAGAATCTCACAGCGCAACAGCTGCCGAGGGTGTACAAACACCGAAAAAAACCAGCATCTTAAATTTTGAATTCCGTGGCGATGGCATGGAATATTTTAAAATTTGGATTGTCAACATATTACTGACCATAGTGACTTTAGGTATTTATTCTGCTTGGGCTAAAGTGAGAAATAACCGCTACTTTTATTCTAACCTCTATTTAGATGACGCTAACTTTCGTTATTTAGCAGATCCGATCACCATATTAAAAGGTAGGATCATCGCAATATTAGCTTTTATTGCTTACTATGTTGCTACGATCTTTGCCCCCGTAATTGCAGTGATTATCGCCATAGCCCTATTATTTGCTATTCCTTATTTTATCAATCAGTCAGTGGCATTCACTAACAGAATGTCGGCGTATAAAAACATTCAGTTTCGTTTCAAAGGCGCTTATGGGGAAGCCTTCATGGTTATTTATATCTGGCCATTGTTAGGTATATTAACACTGGGCATTTTGTACCCTTTAGCTATCTTAAAAGCCAATGAGTACTTTGTACGAAATAGCTCATACGGTACTACAAAGTTTGACTTTAAAGCCACTTACAAAGACTACGGTATGATATTTTTAACGATGATCGGTATTGCATTAGTTGTTGGGGTTCCTGTCGGATTAGTTGCCTATTTCTTACCTGCTTTTGCGATGATTTCTCCACTTCTTTTATTTGTAATGTATTTTGGCTTATTTGTTTACTTTATGGTGTCTATGACAAATGTGTTTTATACCAGTCTAAGCCTAGTGGAACATAAATTTGATGCCAAACTCACTAGAACAGGGCAAACAAAAGTTATTTTAATTAATTTGTTTTTTACTTTAATCACTCTTGGTTTATATTTACCTGCTGCAAAAGTAAGAATGACTAAATATATCTGTTCATGTATTACAATGCATGCTCAAGGTAGTTTAGAAACCTTCACAGCAGCTGAAAAAGAAAATATCAGCGCATTAGGTGAAGAGTTTGGTCAAGTATTCGATTTTGCTTAAGTAAGGAACACCATGTTAATAGACGGTATCTATTTAGATGGTAAAACCTCTAAACGCCATAATGCGCGTTTAGAGGTGGTTAATGACCATAAACTCACACGTATTCATTTAACAGAGCAACAGCAATCACTGTCTTTTGAATTTAACCAATGCAATATTGAATCTCGCTTAGGTAATACACCTAGAGAAATTGCCTTTACCGATGCACAGTTGTTTATAACTAATAACAATGACGATATTGATACTTTTTCGCAATGGCAAAATAATGAAAACAAAAAATCGTTTTTATATCACCTAGAAAATAATATACCGCTGATATCGGTATTTACCATTGCCGCTATTCTTTTATTATATAGTACTATTGTTTATGGTATTCCGTCAGCTGCAAAAGTGATAGACCATAATGCACCTAGCTTCACCTCTGATAAGCTTTTTTCTAGCCTAGATATATTAGATGAAACAGTATTTGAACCATCTGAATTATCAACAAAAAAACAGCAAAGGATTAGAAAGTTAGTAGCGCCTTATTTAGCAAATCATCATGATTTACAGCCAAAACTTGAATTTAGATCTGGCATGCAAGCGAATGCACTCGCATTACCTAACGGCGTAATCGTTTTTACTGATGATTTTGTTGAATTGGCACAATCAGATAATCAATTACTGGCAGTTTTGTTTCACGAGTTAGGTCACTTGAAACATAAACACATGACACAAAGATTATTACAAGATGCTATGATCACGCTTTTGGTGGTATTTATCACTGGAGATGTTGAAACCTTTGATTTAATCACTGGCTTGCCCACTTTAATATTGGATATGGCTCATTCAAGAGGATTTGAACTTGAAGCTGATAACTATGCACTACAACAATTAAATCAACATAATATTCCACTACAAAGCTTTGTATTAATTATGCAAAACTTAGGAAGTTATTATCATGAAAAAAATGATGAAAAAAGTAATAAGTTAGCTGACTTTATTTCGACTCACCCAACGACTGAACAAAGAATTAAAATGGCTGAAAAATTTAACCAGCAACCTTAGTTTTAATATTTACTACATTTCAATAAATAAAACGACTAGCGCTAAACTCTGGTCGTTTTTTATTGACGAGTATTTATAAATCTCTCTCGAAGAAAATCCACTTTACGCTTTGAATCCGTAAGATATTGATTGCCGAGAAGAGTTGAAACCAAGAAAAAGTTGATGAACAGCGAGAACAACTGAAAATTGAGGTTTAATAGGCCTTGGGCGTTAACTTTAGCCCTTAGAGGGGGTAATCAAATAAGCCTCGGACTCTACCGGCGATAATTTAACTTGTGCACCATCAAAATAAACTGACTGACTTTGCTCGGTAATACGACCTTCAATACTACTATCAACCAATAGCGCGAAATACATACAATAATTGCATAACATAAGTTTGTGGTTTAAAGTGAACACATGAAATATCTTCTCTGTTTTATTTTTATTACGCTCTTTTCTTTTGGATTAAAATCAGAAGAAGTTTTAGTCGTTACTGAAAACTGGCCACCTTATAATTATTTAAATAAAGATGGAAAGCTAATAGGCAATTCAACAACTGTTATAAATCAAATTTTATCTGACGCCGATATTGCATATAAAATACGTGTTTACCCGTGGGCCAGAAGCTTTCGAATCGCATCTCAAAATAAAAACACCTTAATTTATTCCATTTATAAAACAGATAAAAGGGCAAATAAATTTCACTGGTTCTGCCCCATAATAAAACCAACTCCCATGCATTTTTATCAAATGACTAATAATTCATCTGTCCAATTTAAAAACATAGAACAAGCGAAACAATATACGATAGGTATAATTCGAGGGGATTGGAGTCATTCATATTTACTAGATTTAGGTTTTAAAGAAGGCGAACAGCTAGATTTAGCACCTGAAATGTCAGTTAATACAAGTAAATTAATCGCTGGGCGTATAAACCTACTTGTTAATTCAGAGCTAGGTATGAGACTAGAGCTAAAAAAACATAACCTCCCTTTTAGCTCAGTAACTAAATTATTCACTATTGATTTAACAGGAAGAAATGAAATTTGCATGGCTATTAATAAAAACTCATCAAAACAGTTAGTTCAAAGAATAAACGTGGCTTTTGAACATTTTAAAAAAAGCTCAAAACCACGTTAGCTGTTTAACTATCCTTTGCAAAATCTGCTAATTCTTTTCCTGTCATGCGGTAGCTGATCCATTCAGGTTGATCTTTTGCACCAATAGACGCATAAAAATCACGAGACGGTGTATTCCAGTCTAAACAACTCCATTCAAAGCGGGCACAGTCTTTTTCAATTGCGATTTTAGCTAAAGCTTTTAAAAGCTTTATACCTGCTCCTTTACCTCTATATTCAGGCGATACATATAAATCTTCTAAATATAATCCTGGTTTTGCAAGCCAAGTAGAATAGTTATAAAAGTAAATTGCCGATCCAATCGCCACACCATCTAACTCACAAATAAGCGCATGTACATTACTATTATCTGAGAAAATGCTACTTTTAATAGTCTCTTCAGTTGCTAATACTTCATGTTCAGCTTTTTCATAAATCGCCAATTCTTTAATAAATTTAAACAAAGTGCCTACATCTTTTTCTGTTGCGACTCTTATTGTTAATTCACTCATTACTTTCTCAATTAGTTAAGCTTTCAGTACTGATAGCTTATATTTTCGAGCTAGATGACACAAATGCATAGTTATCAGTAACCCATGATAAATATTCATAAAGATATGTTCATATACTGCAATAATTTACTAGCGCACAGGATAAACACAGCACTACAATGGAAAAAAGGCATACTGAAACGCAGTTTTAAAGTGATTAACTAAGTAGAATTAAAATATGTTTGAAGAAAAAATTGATTATTGGCATAACCCTATTCTGCCAGATATGGAACTTAGTCATGCCCGTTTTCAGCATTTTGAGTTCGAGCAGCATGTTCATTTAGATTACCACATAGGCGTAGTCACCCAAGGCGGTCAGAAATATAATCATAAAGGCGAGAAATACCTTTTAAATAAAGGTTTTATCTCAACTTTAAACCCAGATGAAAGCCATAATGGGCAAAGTATTAATGATGAAGCTTATCAAGCTTTTGTAATGTCTGTCCCTGTAGATTACGCCAAACAAATAGCTAATGAACTAAATATTAAAGAACACTTTTTTGCTAAGCCTCTAAATCATGATCCTGATATTTATAATCACTTTTTAAAACTGCATAGCATGTTAACTCAGCCGCAAACACTCCATAACCAATTACAAATAGAAACCACACTTATGGCATTTTGCACTGAACTATTTATGCGTTACGGCACTTCAAACGTAAACAATAAAAGCCTTAACCTCTCACAAGAAAGCTTATTTAATATAAAAGAGCGCTTTCACGATGAGATGGGAAATTCATTTCAATTAGAGCAATTAGCTGATTCCATTGGTTTAAGTAAGTTTCAGTTTTTAAGGCAATTTAAAGCCGCAACAGGTATGACACCTCACGCATATTTAAAACGCGTTAGATTGGAGTATGCTAAAAAAGCCTTAGCAAAAGGCTGTAATATGGTTGATATTGCCCACAAAGTAGGTTTTTTTGATCAAAGCCATTTTAATAAAGCTTTTAAAAATGCCTTTTTAATTACGCCATCTCATTTTCAAAAACAGATTAAATAATTATCAACTCAGCAGATTGCAATAATTTACAATCTTTATCATTGAGTAAAGTGCAAACTTATATCAAATAACTCTTTTAGGCTAAATCATGGAACTACAACTTCTTATTTCACTCGCAGTGATCCACAGCGTTGCACTTGCAAGCCCTGGTCCTGATTTTGCGCTTGTAGTAAAAATGGCAAGTCAAGAACGTTGCAGTACAGCCATTGCATCAGCGGTAGGGATATCGATTGCGATATTAGCGCATACATTATTAAGCTTAACCGGAGTCAGTTTACTTATCCAAAGCTCTCAGATCCTGTTTATTATGGTAAAACTCATTGGTGCTAGCTATTTAGGATGGATGGGGATCGGTGCTATTAAAGCAGCTATAACGCATTGGCGAGATAAACAAATCTCTATTTTTGAAACAGAACAAAAAAACAAACTATCAGTCAAAAAAGGGTTTTTATTGGGGTTTTATACCAATATGTTAAACCCCAAAGCTATGGTGTTTTTTATTACATTATTTTCGACTTTGATCACGCCTAATGTTGCCCTTGAAACAAAAATAGCAGCAAGCTGCCTTTTACTCGTTTTATCTTTAATTTGGTTTATTTTTATCGCTTTTGTTTTGTCTAAACCAATTATACAAAAAGCCATGCAAAAGGCGACACCAAGTATCAACTTAGTTACGGGTGTATTATTTTTAAGCGTATCAACAATGATAATTTTTGGCCTTATAAATTAATTTATCAAAATCACGCCTTTAAGTTTACAATTAAACCTGAAAAATTAATTAGGGCATAAAAATGGATTTACATCAGCTAGATTTAAACTTATTGGTTATGTTTGATGCCTTATATCGTCATCAATCGGTCTCTCAAGCAGCCAATGAAATTTGCATAAGTCAGTCAGCTTTTAGTCATGGTTTATCTCGGCTGAGAAAACGCTTAAATGATGAACTCTTTATCCGAACAAATAATGTAATGGTTCCAACTTCTCGCGCACAAGAAATGGCTCTGCACTTAACAAAGGCCTTGCCATTAATTTCATCAGCCATTAATGAAAGACAAGTTTTCAATCCAAAAACCGATACATCAGAATTTAAATTCTCAGCAACCGATTATACTGAATTTAGCCTTTTACCGCGATTAATAGGGAGGGTGAATCATCAAGCACCTAATATAAAACTTAATGCTATTGGCACTAAAGAACATCACCCTTTAGCTTTATTAGAGAATCATCAAGTAGATTTTGCTTTAGGTTATAGCCACCTTATTGAGAGCTCTTCAACCATAGAGTCTTTTACTTGGTTACAAGAAAGCTATTGCACAATAGCAAGAACCAATCATCCTGCATTAACAAACGGTCTTGATTTAGATACTTTTTTATCTTTATCTCATGTAAGAGTATCGCCTTGGGGAGAAAAATCAGGTGTCGTTGATGATGTACTCGCAAAACAAAAACTCAGCCGTAGTGTTGCACTTCAACTACCCAGTGTTTTAGTGGCACCTCATACGGTTTTACATTCAGATTTATTATTAACAATTCCAAGAACGATTGCTGAACAACTATCTAGCCAAATAAACATTCAAATATTTGAAATACCGATTGATATCCCTAACTACCATTTAAATATATATTGGCACAAAATTAACTCAGCTAAACCAAGCTTTAAATGGGTTAAACAACAAATTTTGAGCCTATAAACTTAGCTTTACGTATGAATGATGATTTTAAATTCACGATAAAGTCAAGGTGATTTAACTTGGCCTAAAAGTACAACATATCCTAATTATAATGATGTAAAAAAATTTGATTCATTTTTGATTAGCCACTAATTGTTATAATATGACTATTTCTACATTTCATTTATGTTTTGGAGCACCAGTGTTTAAAAAATTAGCTTTGTTATCATGTTTATTAACCCCTTTAATGAGTCAGGCACAAAAAGTCAGTCCTATTTCTCAAAGTACAGCTGATTATGCGGTAAAGACCTATCAACACGATATGGTACAAAGCTTAAGAAAATTGATTAAACACAATACGGTTGCTAAAGAGGGTACGCCATCTACAAAAAATCCAACACATATCGCATTTAAAAAAGAACTAAAAAAACAAGCTTTAGCCTTAGGATTAGATTTTGAAGATCATGGTTATGTTGCCATAGTTGGGCTAGGTAAAAGTACTGAACGTGTTGGTATTATTACTCACGGTGACGTGCAACCTGTTAATCCTGCTAAATGGGTAAAATCGCCATTTGAGTTAGACTCAACATCACAACCCGGAAAATTAATAGGTCGCGGTACAGAAGACGACAAAGGCCCTATCGCAACAGCTATGTATGCTATGAAGGCAATTAAAGACAACAACATAAAACTAAATAAACGTTTAGAACTTTATGTCTATATGGCTGAAGAAAGTGATTGGGAGCCATTAAAAGAATTTATAAAACAGAATAGTTTACCTCAAACCAATATTACTATTGATGCATCATACCCTGCTGTAATAGCAGAAAAAGGTTGGGGCATGTTAAAAATGACCTTTCCTAAAAATGACATTAACAGCACTAGGCCTTATTTAAGTGCTTTTACTGGCGGTTTGTTTGGTAGTCAAATTCCTGAAGATGCTCAAGTTGTAATAGAAAATGCAACCCCATTTATTGTTAAACACATTCAACAAATTGCAGCTAAACACCCTAAAATAAAATACAGCTATCAATGGCAGAACAAGCAATTAACCATCACCGCTTTAGGTAAATCTGCACATTCATCCCAACCAGATGAAGGCTTAAATGCCATTACACATCTAGCTGAACTTTTATCATTTAAACATTGGCCGAATAGTACAAGCGGCGCTTTAGTTAATTTTATCAATGACAATTTAGGTACTGATCTATACGGTGAAAAATTTGGTGAAATTAGCTATGAAGATACTTTTATGGGAAAAATGACTGTATCTCCTACGGTTTTAAAACAGCTAGATGACGGTATACAACTTAATATCAATATTCGTAGACCAAAAGGAAAAATGACTGGTGTACTTGAGCTAGAAATACAACAAGTATTAGCGCAATGGCAAGCTAAAAATAAAGTGACGTTATTAAATTTTGAAAGTGAAATAGAAGAACCCTTTGTACAAGAGAATGCACCACATATAGATACTTTATTAAATGTATTTTCACATTATACTGGCATTAAAAATCCAAAACCAATATCTATTGGCGGCGGCACTAACTCAAGATTATTTCCTAATGCAGTCAGTTTCGGCCCCTCAATGCCAAACGCTGAATACACTGGTCATTCTGAGCATGAATTTATAACCATGGAACAATTCATACTAAACCTAAGAATGTATACTGCAGTGATGATTGAGTTGGCAAAATAAAATATAACAAAAAAGAAAATAATCTTATCGCAAGAGAATTATCTTTAGGAAGGCTAGATACTGCAACTAACATAAATACCTTAGAGCAAGTTAAAAAAGGTTATTTATCACAACCCGTATTCAGATACTCTAATGTTGCAGTGTCACTTAAACGTAAAAACATCATACTTAAAAACATATCCCAACTCAGTAAGGTTTCCGTAGCCTCATTTCAAGATACTAAAGAGTTTTTTGGCGATAACTATAAAAACAGTTACTAAAAACCCTAATTATTATTAACACTTACATATGAATGCTTTATTAATGCAACTTGCGAAAAACAGAGTGGATGTAGTTATTATGGATAAAAATATTATTTAAAGCACTGTTAAAGATCAAAGGAAACGGTGAATACTAAGCTATTTATGACGCTTACTTATCAAAAAATCAACCTCTCTTTCATTTACAAACATTTGCAATTAAAATCCACACTTACCCAATACAAAAACACAGAGGCATTCTTATTTAGTTTCAAACACGATATAGTTAATTTACTTAACTTTTCTAAATCGTTTAGGTCAAACTTCAAAAGGAATATCATGGATATATCAAAAAGAACCAGACTAGCAGCGGCACTATCGCTGGCTTTTATGACTACAGCATGTGTTTCAACAAATGATACTGCAAATACAACAACTAAGTCAGAAAACTCAGTAGCTAAAGACATTGTTAATTTATCTTATAATGAATTCAAACTTAACAATGGCTTACGTGTTGTTGTGCATGAAGACCGTAAAGCACCAATTGTGACTTTAGGTGTTTGGTATCATGTTGGTTCTAAGAATGAACCACAAGGCCGCACAGGTTTTGCTCATTTGTTTGAACATTTGATGTTTAATGGCTCAGAAAATGCTAACGAAGATTATTTTAAACCTTTGCAAGAAATTGGTGCTACAGGCTTAAATGGTACAACTTGGTTTGACCGTACAAACTACTACCAAACAGTGCCTACTTCAGGATTAGATATTGCCCTTTGGATGGAATCAGACCGTATGGGTCATCTAGAAGGTGCGATTTCTCAAGATAAATTAGATGAGCAGCGTAAAGTTGTACAAAACGAAAAACGTCAGAGTGATAGCGCCCCTTATGGCATGTCTGAATATCGTATTCTAGAAGGTTTATTCCCTGCTGGCCACCCTTACAGACATTCAACTATTGGTTCAATGGCTGATTTAGATGCCGCTTCTCTTGATGATGTTAAGTCTTGGTTTGCTAAATATTATGGTGCCGCAAATACAGTTGTTGTTTTAGCGGGTGATATTGACGTTGAAACTGCAAAAACAAAAGTAGAAAAATACTTTGGTGATATCGCATCGGGTGATCCATTACACCATATGACATCTATGATCCCTGAACGCACAGTTAATATCTCAGAAGTCATGTACGATAATGTATCGCAAACCCGCATTACATGGAATTGGGCAGTACCTGGACGCACAACAAAACAAGCAACAGAGCTATCGCTAGCAGCTGCAATTTTAGGCCAAGGAAAAAGTTCACGCCTTTATAAAGAATTAATCCATAAAAACCAGTCAGCCACCGATGTTCACGCCTCTTTAGACAGACATGAACTGGCAAGTACTTTCTCTATTTCAGTTACCTTAAAGTCTGGCGGTAATGCTGAAGAAATGGAAAAAATGGTCAATAATATTTTAAATGAATATTTAAAAAAAGGCCCTACAGAAGCTGAACTGGCTCGAATTAAGACCGTTATCAATGGTGGCGTAATTCGCTCATTAGAATCGATTAGCGGTAAAGCGAGTACATTAGCACAAGGTGCACTGTATGCCGGCAACCCTAACTTTGTTAATACTAGACTAAAATGGATTGAAAACTCAAAACCAGCTGATATTCAAGCAACCACTAAAGAATGGCTTTCAGATGGACACTACAAACTAACAGTAAAACCATTTGGTAAACATACAGTCGCTAAAACGGGTGCTGATCGTAGCAAACGCCCTGAAATGACAAGTGCTAAAAAGCTTTCTTTACCCGATGTGCAAACAGCTAAGCTTTCTAACGGTATAGAAGTATTTTTATCAGAGCGACACAGCGTGCCAGTAGTTGAAATGAGCATAATTTTTGATGGTGGTGATGCTGCTAACGTAAAAAATAAAACGGGTTTAGCTTCTTTCACTTTAGGTATGATGAACGAAGGTACTAAGTCGCTTTCTTCATTAGAGCTAGCTGAAAAACAAGAACTATTAGGTGCAAAAATCGGCGCGAGTTCTTCTCGAGATATATTCAGAGTCAATGCTTCAGTACTTAAGTCTAACTTAGCTGCATCTGCTGACTTATGGGCCGATGTTGTGATAAACCCAGCATTTAATACTGAGGATTTAAAACGCGATCAACTCTTAACAATAGAAGATATCAAAAAAAGTCAAAACAATCCGCAATCAATCGCTTTTAATGTTTTACTACCAGCACTCTACGGCAGTGAGCATTCATACGGCTTCCCTAGCTCGGGCACTGAAGCGTCAGTAATGTCATTTACTACCAATGATATGGAACAATTCCATAGCGCGTGGATCAGACCTGACAACGCAAAAATATTCGTAGCTGGTGATACGACTTTAGCAGAAATAACTGAGCAACTTGAAGCCTCTTTTGGTACTTGGCAAGCACCACAAGCGGATAAAGGAAGTAAATCATTTAAGCCAGTAGCCTTAGCTAAAAAACCGAAAGTAATCTTAATCGATCGTCCTAACTCACCACAAAGCATGATAGTTTCAGGTCACTTAATACCCTCATCAGGTGAAGCTAATCATTTAGAACTAGAAACAATGAATGGTTTATTAGGTGGTACTTTCACAGCGCGTATGAATATGAATTTACGTGAAGATAAAGGCTGGACATACGGCGCTTATACTGGTATCTCTACTGCTCGCGGACAACGTATTTGGTATAATTACGCACCAGTACAAAGTGATAAAACAGCTGATGCGATAAATGAAATAATTGGTGAAATCACACGTTATAGAAGTACGAAACCAGCAACACAGGCCGAACTTGATTTATTTGTTAAAAGCAAAACATTAACATTACCCGGTAAATTTGAGCAAGCTAAAACAGTGTTAGGCCATATGGTTAGTAATAACAACCTACGACGTCCACAAAAGTCTGCTGAATCACTGCAACGTAAATACGACAACATGACGCCAAAAATGATGGCTGATCTGGCTAAATCAGCATTTGATCCAAATGCCATGGTTTGGGTTATAGTAGGTGATTTAAATAAAATTGAAGCCGATGTTAAAAAATTAAACTTAGGCGACGTAGAAATTTGGGATACTGAAGGTAATAAACTTCGTTAACCAAAAAACATAAAAAAAGGGGTCAGAGTACATTAATTTAATGTACTCTGACCCCTTTTTATTATGCGTTAGTTAAACTAATAAAAAATGCCATTTCTAACGCTTTTTCTTTTAGGCTTTTAAAACGACCTGATGCACCACCATGACCGGCATCCATATCTGTTTTGAATATTAAAACATTATCATCTGTTTTATATTCTCGCATTTTTGCTACCCATTTCATTGGCTCCCAGTATTGTACTTGTGAGTCGTGTAAGCCTGTAGTAACTAGAATATTGGGGTAAGCTTGTGGTTTGATATTATCCATAGGCGAATAGGCTAAAATCGTATCGTAATCCTCTTTTTCATTTGGATTACCCCATTCATCATATTCATTTGTTGTTAGTGGAATACTTTCATCTAACATAGTGGTTAATACATCTAAAAATGGCACATGGCAGCCAATGCCTTTATAAAGTTCAGGAGCTTGATTTACAACTGCTCCCATTAATAAACCGCCAGCACTACCGCCCGATGCAAAGACTTTATTTTCAGCGCCATAACCTTGTTCTACTAATGTTTTTGTAACATCAATAAAGTCATTAAAGGTATTTTGTTTAAACTGTTTTTTACCATTATCGTACCAATCACGACCTAACATTTCTGAACCTCGAATATGCGCTATAACATATACAAAACCGCGATCTAATAAGCTTAATGCACTACTTGAAAAGTTTGGATCGATTGTGAAGCCATACGCACCGTACCCGTATTGAAATAATGGATTTGTACCATCTTTTTTGAATTTTTCTTTATGATAAACGATAGATACAGGTACTTGAGCACCATCTCTCGACTCAATAAATAATCGCTCTGAACCATATTTATCGGCGTTAAAGTCACCTAATACTTTTTGTTGTTTAAGTAATTTCCGTTCACCAGTATTTAAATCAAATTCAAATAATGAACCTGGCGTAGTTAAGCTTGAATAATACAATCTTGCTGTTTCACTACCTGGTTCTGGATTATCGCCCACAGCAGCATAATAACAAGGATCGTTAAATTCTAAAGGGTATTTAGTACCATCTTTTTTATAAACGACAAAACGAATTTGGCCAAGCTCTCGCTCAGTCACTACCATAAAGTTATTGAATAACTCTACACCTTCAAATAATACGTTTTCTCTATGAGCTATACATTCCTGCCATTGATTTTTATCATAAATGGTATCTTTATTCGCAGTCATTAACCTGAAGTTTTTAGCCTGCCAATTGGTTGTGATATAAAAAGTATCATTTAATTTATTGATATCAAACTCATGCTTTTCTTCACGCTCAATGACTTGAGTAAAATCGCCATCAGGCGTATTTGCATCTAATATCCAAGTATCACTACTTTCGGTCGATTCAAGATCAATAAAAATTAAACTCTCATCACGACTTTTACCTAGACCCATATAATAACTACGGTCATCTTCTTGATAAACTAAAATATCATCGGTTTGCGCAGTACCTAATTTATGGCGATAAACTTCAAAACCTAATAAAGTTTTGAGGTCTTTTTTAACGTAATAAATGGTTTTATTATCATTAGCCCAAACAGTTTGGCCTTCGGTATTTTCTAATACATCAGTTAAATATTCGCCCGAGTTAATATCTTTAAAACGTATGGTATAAATACGACGCCCATCTGTATCTTCACTATATGCTAAAATTTCATCATTTTCGCTTATAGATATATCACCTAGCTCATAAAACTCATAATCACTGGCAAGCTGATTGACATCTAACAATAAAAGCTGGTTATCCCCCTCAAAACTTGTTGTTCTGTAATAGCATGCAAATTCATCATCACCACTTACCGTACTGTGATACCAAAAATCACCATCACGTACTGGCACTGTGCTGTCATCTTTTACAATGCGGCCTTTAAGTTCTTCAAAAATCTTATCTTCTAATGGTTTTTGGCCAGCTAAAACATAATCACAATAATCATTTTCAGCTTTTAAATGTGCAAGAACGTCTTCATTTTGACGCTCATCATCACGCATCCAATAATAGTTATCATCTCTTTGGTGATTATGGTGAGTCATTAAATATGGTGATTTTTTTGCGATCGGCGCTTTAGAAGTTTCAGATATTTTTTCAGACACTAAAAGCTAGTCCATTAATAAAATAAGTATGGCTTGAGTTTACCCCATTAAATATGTGACTGCACTACTAAGCGACAAGCACGAAAGACTAACTATTTAACCTTATTGAATAATCAGGTTAAAAAAATTTAATCATTTACGCGCATTTTTATTGAAAATTAGCGGCAAATTATGATATTAATCTACTTATTATATTAATTATACAATATACAAATTGGTAATCTTATGAAAGTTGCTTTCTCTACTTTAATTGTTTGTGCAGGTATAACAGCTAATGTTATGGCTGAACAAAAGCCTAATTGGCAAAACCATCAAGTTTTTGCCATAAATAAACAAGCACCCCATGCAACACTATTCCCATACTTATCAGAGCAAGCAGCATTAATAGATCAGCCAAACCAAAACAATAACTACATCTTATTAAATGGATTATGGCAGTTTAATTGGCAAAAAGGTCCTAAACAAGCACCAAAAGGGTTTGAGAAAAAAGGCTTTGATGATTCTAAATGGTCACAAATCCCCGTACCAGGAAACTGGGAGATCGAAGGATTTGGCTACCCAATTTATCTTGATGAACGTTTTCCATTTACTACAACTTGGCCTGACGCCCCTGAAGATTACAACCCTGTTGGTTCTTACCGAAAACCTTTTAAATTACCTCAAAGCTGGAAAAACAAACAAGTATTTTTACATGTAGGTGCTGCTAAATCCTCATTAGATGTATGGCTAAATGGTAAAAAAGTAGGTTATAGCCAAGGTTCAAAAACCCCCGCTGAATTTGATTTAACCGAATATGTAAAAGAAGATAATTTATTAGCCTTTCAAATTCGCCGTTGGACTGATGCAAGTTATCTAGAAAGCCAAGATATGCTAAGAATTTCAGGTATAGAAAGAGATGTTTATTTATATGCCACACCAAAACAACATGTTTTTGATTTTCATGCCAAGCCCAGCTTAAACAAAGATTTCACTCAAGGTCAATTCGAACTAGATTTAACAATCACAAACTATGCAGATAAACAAGCTAAAAACTTAACAGCAAGTTACCAATTATTAGACCCATCTCAAAATATGAAAGTGGTTTTAAATGACTCAAAAACTCTCAATTTAAATAAATCTGACCAAAATGAATTATCGCTAAACGGTAAGCTAAACAAACCAAGGTTATGGACTGCAGAAACGCCAAATTTATATACCTTATTGATTAGTTTAAAAAATGAAAATGGACAAATCATTGAAACCCTGACAGATCAAATTGGCTTTCGTCATATTGAGATTAAAGCAGGTCAATTAACGGTTAATGGCAAAGCAATTTATATTCGTGGCGTAGATCGTCATGAAACCTCTTCGCAATATGGCCATATCGTAACAAAAGAATTAATGGAGCAAGATATTCGCTTAATGAAGCAATTCAACATTAATGCGGTACGCTCTAGTCACTACCCTAACGACCCTTATTGGTATGAATTAACCGATAAATATGGCATGTATGTCATTGATGAAGCCAATATAGAATCGCACCCTTTAGCAATAGATAAAGATACGCAAATTGGTAATGAAATGAGTTGGCTACCAGCTCATTTGGATAGAACACAACGTATGTTTGAGCGTGATAAAAACCACCCATCTATCATTATTTGGTCTTTAGGCAACGAAGCCGGTGAAGGTAAAATATTTGAAGCCACTTATCAATGGTTAAAAGATAACGATGGTACCCGCCCAGTTCAGTATGAGCCTGCTGGTGAAGAACATTACACTGATATTTTTGCGCCCATGTACCCAAGCATAGAAAGGTTAGAAAAGTACGCTAAGAATAATAACGACCGCCCTGGGATCATGATTGAATATGCCCATGCTATGGGGAACTCTGTTGGTAATCTGCAAGATTACTGGGATGTAATTGAAAAATACGACGTACTGCAAGGTGGTTTTATTTGGGACTGGGTTGACCAGTCTTTAGAATATACCAATGCACAAGGTGTTAAATATTGGGCATATGGTAAAGATTTCCATCCTGATTTACCAAGCGATGGTAACTTTTTAAATAACGGTTTAGTAAATCCTGATCGTGAGCCTCATCCACATTTATTTGAAGTTAAAAAAGTATACCAACCAGTTGCCTTCAAGGCGGTAGATATAAAAAATGGACTGATTGATATTCACAATAAGTTTATTTTCACTAACTTAAATGAATACGATTTACACTGGCAATTAGAGGCTGATGGTGAGGTTGTTGCAACTGATCATCAAACTATGCCAAATATAAAACCTGAAACAACACAGCAAGTGAAATTAAACCTACCTAAGTTGCCCAATGTCAGTTATAAAGAATATTTTGTCACTGTTAAAGCAGTTGTAAATAAAACAAAACAGTTATTAAACAAAGGCCATGAAATAGCGTTCGAACAATTTAAAATCCCCGTAAAATATGCAAAAGCACCACAGAGTAAAAATCATATCGCATCTGTTCCAAGTGCTGAAAATTTAAAAATATCCAATAAAAATGGCTTCATGACAATTAGCAATAACTTAATATCAGCTTCTTTTGATCAAAAAACAGGTTGGTTATCTCAATACCAGTATTTAAATAATCAATTATTAACACAACCTTTAGTTGCTAACTTTTGGCGCCCACCCACAGATAACGACTTAGGTAATCAAATGCAACAATGGGCAAGCATTTGGCAAAGCGCTGGCGCACAACTTAAGCTCAGTAATATTAATAGCAAAGTGCTTAACCCAGGTATTGAAGTAAGCACTCAATACAGCAATAATGCCTTTAAAGGCAACTATCAAGTAACTTACAACATTGCGCACTCAGGTGACATTCACGTAAAAACTGAGTTAGATTTAGCTGATGGTCAAACCCTGCCTAATTTACCACGTTTTGGTATGCAGTTAGTCATGCCAGGTGATTACAAAAATATGAGTTGGTTTGGTCGTGGCCCACACGAGAGTTATGCCGATCGTAAAAATTCAGCCAAAATATCAATATACAAAGGCAAAGTGAAAGATCAAATCCATCACTATGCACGACCACAAGAAAACGGCAATAAAACAGATGTACGTTGGTTAACTTTAAAGAACAATAATGGAGCAGGACTATTAGCTATTGGTGATAAGCCTTTATCAGTAAGTGCATGGCCATATCTACAAGCTGATATTGATTTTATCGCAGGTAAAGATGGTGAAGCATCAGCTTCAGGGTTGGTGCCAGTAACATCTAAGCATGGTGCTGAAGTACCTATAAGAAATTTAGTGACAGTCAATATAGATCATAAACAAATGGGTGTGGGCGGTGATACATCATGGGGTCGCTTGGTTCATGCTCCTTATACAATAAAAGCGCAAGATCACAGTTATGGATTTACATTAGTGCCTTTTATAAAACCACAGAGCATTACTGAACTCGCGGCTGAAAAACACTAATGAACACAATACTTAAAACATTAACACCCGCTTTAAGCTTATTTATTTTATCAAGTGTAAGCAATTCCGTTAACGCAACAAGTACTGCATACTCAGATGTAATCAACCGTTTTGGCTCACCAGATAAAATGAAAGATTATGATAAATTTGGCAATCAAAAATTCAACCCATTACTTGATATGGGTAGCTGGCATGGTTTTTTATTACCTGATGAGAATAATTTATTAGGGTCTTTTACCGGCCCTATGATCATTGCTGAAGAATATAGTTTATTTTTAGCAAAATCATTAGAACAGCTCAGTGTAACAAATAAAACTACAGGGAATAAATACGATTTTTCTAAGGCTAAAAAGCAGCTTAATTCTCTGCCTGGAAGTTTAAAACAAATCTATATTTGGTCAGATTTAACACTTGAGTTATCACTTTCGTTTGCTACTGATCGCAGTGCAATTGTTAGCACTAAAATCTCAAATTTAAGTCATCAAGATTTGGAATTAGATTTAAGCTGGCAAGGTCAATTACTTAATAAATACAATGATACTAAAACCGTAAAACAAGCGCTGCTAAACTGGCAGCGCAACATCAGCACCAATGAGCAAGGCATTAATATTAGTTTCAGTGAAGTACAAAACACTTGGAACATTATGATGTCCAATCAAGCACAATATAGCATTAAACGTTCTATTAATACGCAAACTACAATCGATAAAACAAACTTAAGTTATCTCAGTAAAAGCCAAGTTGAAATCCTACCTAATAAAAGCCAAACACTATATACGGTGCAATCTTATGTCCATAGTCAAGATGAGTACATAGCAGAGCAAAGCAAAGTAGATAAAATACTGACCGAGCCGCAAAACTATATTTCGCAATCAAAACTAAGGTGGCAAAAATATCTATCTCAAGGGTTAAGTAATCCGAATAGTTTAATTGATAATAGACTAGCCGTTAAATCCATAGAGACCTTAAATGGCAATTGGCGCAGCGCTGCGGGTCAAATTAAACATGATATTGTTTCCCCTTCAGTTACTGCTCGTTGGTTTAATGGTGCTTGGGCTTGGGATACTTGGAAACACGCTTATGCGATGGCTAATTTTAATCCTGAAATTGCAAAAAGTAATATTCGTGCGATGTTTGATTATCAAATACAACCTAATGACACTCTGAGGCCACAAGACGCAGGCATGGTGATAGATGCCATTTTTTATAATAAAGATCAAGCTCGTGGTGGTAAAGGAGGAAACTGGAACGAACGCAATACCAAACCGCCTTTAGCTAGTTGGGCTGTATGGAAAATTTACCAAAAAACTAATGATATCAAGTTTATAGAAGAAATGTATCCTAAGCTCATCGCCTATCATGATTGGTGGTATAAAAACCGTGATCATAATCAAAATGGCTTAATTGAGTATGGCGCAACCAAGCATAGAGCGCATAACAACGCACAAGGCCACATTACCTTTAAAGTACAATATAACAAACAACCTAAAGATATAGATTTATCATTATGTGCTAAACAAAAAAAGAACTGGTATGCCTGTGCAGGCATGGCATTATATGAGAAAATTTTAGATACTGGCCTATATTTAGATTTAGACATTGGCGCACAACATGGCGCAGGTTGGGAGTCGGGTATGGATAACGCTGCACGTTTTGGTTTTATTAATGCAAAACAAATCAATAAGTACGCTAAAAAACATTATCAAGGAAACTTAAAACAAGCAAGAGCCGACTGGCAGGTACGTTTTTTTGAAAATAAAAATCAGCAAAGTGAATTAATTGGCTTTTCTATTAATCAGGAATCTGTTGAGCTAAATACCTATTTAGCGCAAGAAAAAAAATTGCTAGCCAAAATGGCAAACTTACTCAATCATAAAAAAGCTGAAAATGAATACAAACATCAAGCCAATGCATTAATAAAGCGCATAAATAGCTGTTTTTTTGATGATAAAACCGGATTTTATTACGATATGAAAATCAGGCATGATAAAAGCAGTAACACGCAATGTGATGGCGAGTTATTAGTTGCCAGAGGTCGAGGTCCTGAAGGCTGGAGCCCTTTATGGGCAGGTATTGCAGATAAAAATAAAGCATCACAAGTTGCTAAAGTAATGGCACAACCTACTGAGTTTAATAGCACAATTCCATTAGGAACAGCAGCATTAAGTAACCCTGCTTATCATGCTGATATTTATTGGCGCGGCAGAGTATGGCTTGATCAATACTACTTTGGCGTGATTGCTTTAGCTAATTATGGTTATACAGAGCAAGCTGAGTTGATGATCACTAAGTTACTAACAAGCGCTGAAGGCCTTGCTAGTGACGGCCCAATTAGAGAAAACTACAACCCAGAAACAGGTGTTGTACAAGGTGCAACTAACTTCAGTTGGAGTGCTGCTCATCTATATATGTTGTATCAATTTAAATCCCAAGCTCATCAGCTTCAATCTAAAAAATTCAACTTATATTCACCGGAAAATATATTTTAACTTCAAAGCCACTTTCAGGGCTCGAGAAGCACTTTATTTCCCCTTTTAATACTTGAGTTACTAAGTTATAAACGATATTCATGCCTAATCCACTACCACCTTGATTTCGTTTACTGGTAACAAAAGGATCAAATATATGTTTTAACATATAAAGCTCCATACCTTTGCCATTATCAAAATAATTCAAACATATACGACCTTCAAGTATACTTATTTCAATACGGATCTCACCTGTATTTTTATGTTCTAATCCATGTAATATTGAGTTATTTACTAGGTTAGTAATAACTTGATAAATTGGACCTGGATAAGTATTGATAATTAAAGCTTCTGGTCCATGAATTACAACATCAATTATTTTTTTATTAAATAATGGCTTCACAGAGTTCATAACTTCATGAATATATTCTGTTAAGTTTATTTCTGTTTTTATTTCTGAGTTTTGATTGACAGCCACTTGTTTAAAACTTGCTATTAACTTGTTCGCTCTATCTAGATTGTTTAAAATTAATCTATAACCCTCTTGTTGTTTTTTATTTGATTGCAATAAATCCTCTTGGGTCAGGATTTTATTATCGAGTTTTTTTTGTATTTCAATTAAACAACCTTGATTATGAGTAATCGCGGTCATCGCAATGCCTAAAGGCGTATTTATTTCATGAGATATGCCCACAACTAAATGACCTAAAGATGCCATTTTCTCACTCTCAATGAGCTCTTCTTGTGCGATTTTGAGTTGAGACATTGCACTTTCTAATGCATCGTTCTTTTTGGATATCTCAGCTGTTCTTGATATTACTTTTTGCTCTAGTTTTTCATTTAAATCTTTTAAAGAGTCTTCATGTCGCTTAAGCTCTGCAATATCTCTTAGAGAACCAGCAATACGTATTACTTTGCCATCTTCATCTCTACTAACCACTTTTCCTCTGTCTAATACCCAACTCCAATTACCAAAAAAATCTTTTACTCTCACTGCTTGTTCGTAGCTATCTACACCTTGCTTAAGGCAGGTGTTTATTTTTTCATTGAGACCTGCTTGGTCTTCTATATGAATAAAATCAATATTGTCTCTATTTTCTCCCTCACCATAATCAATTCTCGATTCAACGGTGTAACGATATACTTTGTTACTTATGACATCCCAATCCCAAAGTTCATCACCACTGGCCCATAATGATAGCTCTAACCTTTGTTTTAACTCAGTCATAACAGAATTGTCTCTTATTACTTGTTTGTAAACCCTGTATCGATATAAAAATATTAAAATAATAATACTAGAAACTAGAAGTACATAAATCACCTTACTAAAAGAGCTCCACCACCAAGGAGCCAGTAGCTTTATATTTAGTTGATGTATATTAGATTTATTACCATGTTGATCTATTGCATAAGCTTCTATCTGATATTTTCCCGGAGGTGGTTTAATTAAATTTAGTTGCCGACTATTGCCATCCATAGATACCCACTCATCTGACAATCCTATAATACGATAAAAATATGAGATTTTTTGGTGATTAGAAAAAGCTAAAACGACATAGTTAAAGGTCATAATATCTTGATCATAATTTAATGTGATTTCCTTCACTAATTGTGACTGATATTGAATAATATCAGGTGAGTTTTGAGGTGTAATAACCTCTCCTAAAATAGCAATTGAATTTAATAATAAGTTTGGCGTATTTTCAATTTCAACTATTTCACGAGGTAAAAACTGATTAAATCCATTTGTACCACCTAAAAATATACGTCCTTCTTCAGACTTCCAAGCAGCACCAAAATTAAACTCAGCACCTTGAGCGCCTTCCAAAGTCGTATAATTATCAATATCTAAGGTATTGACATTAATTCTTGCTAACCCAGCACTAGTGCCAACCCACATACTATCGATATCATCAAAAACAATACTCCATACAGATTCATTGATAAGCCCTTTGGTCTGATTCAAGGTTTCAACTATCGTTAAATCATCATTTAGAATATTAATACCCACATCACTAGTGCTCCAAATCTGACCTTTATCATCAAGTGCCAATGAAAATACAATATTTGAAAGTAAACCATCTGAGGTATTCAATTGCTCTAGTCCATCTTCACTATATTTAAATAACCCAGACTCAACAGAACCAAACCATAACGCATTATTTTTAACTAACAGGTCAGTGATATCCTTCGGAAAATTTTGATTTTCAGCCAAGAAACGTTCAAATTTATTGGTCTGCTCATCAAAACGCAATAAACCATGACCTCTAGAGCTTACTATTATATTTTTTTGAAATACCACGATATCATTAAAGGAAATTGCAGGTGAGTTATTAAATTTAGTTGAATATTGATTAATTTTTCGAGTGTTAATATTAAAGTTTGCAATACCATTAAATCGAGTCGTAAACCAAATTATATTTTTTTGCATCAAGAAGTTTGTAATAAAGGCGCTTTCTAAAGATTTTAGCTCCTCATATAATATTTCTGCTTTTATAAATTGCTCATCTATAAAAACGTAAGCTCCTTTGGTTGTCGCAAACCAAAGTCGATTTTTTTCATCTGATGAAAATGCACGCATATCAACATGAACCATTGGACTCTCTTTATAATTTTGTTGATTTACATGACCAAATTTACGTAACTCTTTTGAAAAATAATTTACACCACCAGAATTCGTTCCAATCCAAAGGTTAAACTTTTTATCAATAAATAATGACAACACAATGTCATCAGCCAAACTATCAGGAATTAAGTCATCATGTTGATAGGTATTTAAAATATGCCCATTAGAATCAAATACAGTGATGCCAAAATTTGTACCCGCATAGACCATATTGTTATGCTTCGTTAATACTTTAATTGTATTAGTATCACTTTGAGCTAAAGAGTATCGCCATTGAATATCCAAACCTGAATCATTGATTTTATAATATTCTAGCCAAGCATCATCTCGGCCTAATGCAATAAAATCTTCTAATATAACAATAGAATTTAGTGCTTTGTTAGTGTGTTGCTTTACAGCTAAAGACTGCTTGTTTATAGCAAATAACCCTTGTTCTGATGCTACAAATATATAATTTAAAGATAATTTTATATCCAACACCATTAAATGCTCTGTACCACCTAGTGCTGTCACGTCATCATTATCTAAATTAATTCGATATACACCATTTGCCTGTGTACCTACAAAAATATAGTTTTTTGAACATGCGATACTTTTGACATAATCAGCAGGGATAGCATCATTGAAGCGCTTTAAAAATGAACTGAACAAGCCCGTTTGTTGATCATATAAACTAAGTCCACTACTCGTTCCTACCCATAATTGATTGTTTTTACAGCTACGTAAAGCTGTAATAAAATTACCTGCTAGGTGATTTTTTGATGCTGGTTGTGCTCTATATTGAATAAAATCATAGCCATCAAAACGATTTAAGCCTGTTTGCGTACCAAACCACATAAACCCTGTTTTATCCTGTGTAATTGCATTTACTGTCACCTGACTTAGCCCAGACTCCGGAGTAAAATTCATCATAGGTACATTTATATCTGTAAAAAGCTCCTGTTGTACCGCAAAAATCGGTCTAGTAAAAAATACCGCGAATAAAATTAAACTAATGAATCGTATATCCATAAGCTTAATACACCTGACATTGTAATGATAAATTATGAGTTCTTTGTGTAATCATAAATAATACTAATATGTAAGTTAACAATCTTAATAATAATGTTTGTAATGACAGCATTAGTGACTACTCTTATTTATCTTGCTAAAGATATAAAGTTTGATTACAACTATAAGCACCATAGCGGCCCAAACAGTTAATGTAACAAGCCAAATATGAAATAAAGACAACGCATCAAAGAGAAGTATTGGAAACAAAAAAAGCAGAGCAGTACAAAGCCCTATCAACCACAGAGACTCAATTTTATTTTTCTCAGTCATATAGAGAAGCCTAAAGCAATAAGTTTTATCCCATCAATTATAGTTCAAATCATAAATATAACAGCTCGATTTAAGCTACTTCTGATCTAGATAAAAATAAAAGTTCGACCTTAAATCATCGATATACTATTTATTTTGCTTATTCATAGAGAAGTCTAAAACAAGTAAAAAATCCTTTCTTAAAGTTAACAACCAAGGAAATAAAGAACTTTATAAATCACTATTTAAAAGTACAAAATCAGAAAAACCATCAGCTTTGATTCTTTTGTCTCTTTCAACTTTTTTTAACATACCGGGGATACCGCCAATTACCTCGTACGTATGATCACCTGCGAGCCAAAATACTTGCATCGATAAGGGTTTCCAAAACTTTAATACTTATAAAATTTGTCAAAAAATATTTCAACCCGAACCCTTAAATAAATAAGGTGAAATGTGGCAGCCATTAAATATAATGGCTGCTTTAAAACTTAAAAATACAGCTGTATTTCAGAATAAATTTAATCCAAAAGCTGATTTAACACGCTGAGAAACAGTCTGTGTTTGTTGGTTTGCCAGCTCGGTTCCAGATTTAAGAATAGAAATTAGTTCAGCTTTATCAGCCAAGTAACTCTCTCTCTTAGCTCTGTTCGGTGTTATTAGATTAATTAAACAATCACTTAAAATACCTTTAAGTTTACTATCCCCTAATCCACCGGCTGCATAATGATTTTTGAGTTGTGTGATATAGGTTTTATCTTCATGAAAGGCATCTAAATATGTAAATACAACATTACCTTCAATTTGTCCTGAATCATCTACTCTTAAGTGATTTGGGTCGGTATACATAGCACGAACAGCTTTCACTATCATGTCATCACTACTGCCAAAGGTAATCACATTACCCAGTGATTTAGACATTTTAGCTTTACCATCAACACCCGGTAACCTAGGTGTATCACTCAACAAAGGCTTTGCTTCTACTAAAACAGGTTCCTTAGCAATATTATTTAATTTTCTCACTATTTCATTGGTAATTTCTATCATAGGTAACTGATCATCACCAACAGGCACTAAAGTAGCATCAAAAGCTGTAATATCGGCAGCTTGGCTGATTGGATAGCTAAAAAAGCCAGCAGGTATAGAGTTGCCAAATTGTTTACTTGCAATCTCAGCCTTAACCGTTGGATTTCGCTCTAAACGTGAAACAGATACTAAATTTGCGTAAAACATGGCAAGTTCAGATAAAGCAGGCAAAGCTGATTGCAAACAAATCGTGGTTTTTTTAGGGCAAATACCAACAGCAAGATAATCAGCCAAAACATTTAAAATATTACCCGACACTTTTTGTGGGTTATGACCGTTATCAGTAAGACCTTGTAAATCAGCGATTAAAATTGTTTGTGAATACTGGTTTTGTAATTCAACTCGATTTTTTAACGAACCAACATAATGACCTAAATGAAGTGGCCCTGTAGGTCTATCGCCAGTTAAAATTTTGTGATTCATGTGTAATTCCTTCAATTTAAAATAAGCGCCCAATGAGAAGGGGTTGGATGATAACCAAGCCAAAGATTTGCCTACATTCGTGATAACAAACCATGTAAAGCGATTGGCGATTTAGACAATAATGGCACACCCGATAATCATCAGGATGTTACAACGTTATCTGATAGCCACCCATGCCAAGCTATAAGTATAGAAGTGGTGAACACCGGAAATAAAGATCTTGAAGCTGAAAAGTCAGGTTCCTTTACCACAGGTTTTACTTATGAAGCCACAGATGATACCCGTTTTCATTTTAACCTTTATTATCAATATTTCGATAATGAAATTAGCTTGCTAGAGAATGATAAACTATTGGAGCGTGAAGGTTTATTTGGTGAAAATAAACGAGTGATCAGAGATCAGTACGGTAATTTAATTAGAATACTCAATAGTTACGGCAATTTTTCGGGGTCAAAAACAGCTGGAATCGATTTAGAATATGATTTGATTTGGCAAACAAAATTATATGGTTCATTTAAATGGTCTACTGAGATTACAGGTGTATTATTTCACAAAGCAGAAGTTATCCCAGGACAAGGATTTGATGATGTAAATGGCGATTTAGGTAATACTGATGGTCGATTAAATACCTCTTTACGCTGGCACTTAGGTGATTGGAATACTTTACTCAGTGCTGATTTTTTGCCATCAACTGATGAAAACGACATTAAATTAAAATCAACTATTGTCACTAATTTACAAACCAAATATCAACTCAGTAAACAGATGTATGCCTCTTTTGGTGCTTATAATTTATTTGATATAGAACCACCCAATAACAAGGCTTTAGGTTGGCCGTACTATATGGCTGGCTTTGAATTTGTACAAGGTAGAACCTTATACTTAGATGTGTCGTATACTTTTTAAAGCTCGCTATTGCAGGGTTACTTAATTGGTAAGCCTGCTACTTCCACATACTCAATTTCAAACACCTCAATACTCTATAAAAAGTCATCAATATAAAAACTCAAGTTTACCCATACATTAAAAATAAAATTAAACCACTAAATATCAAACCATTAGCCTAATACTAAATTTCATATTTTATAAAGGTTCGGATAAGCGTTTTAACCTTTATTCGAACGACACAAGTTAATAATACACATAACATTTATTCTGTCAGAGATATTTACCTAAGTATGCCTCTTGCTTAAAGGCCGTAAATATTAATATTTTTGCAATTAAAAAATAATAAAAATAGATGGGACATTTAATGAAAAAAATAAAACCAATATCGCAAATACATAGATTAAAAGTAATGCTTCCTTATTGCTTTCTTGTATTACCCACATTGTCGTTTGCAGATATTTATCAAGCAGAAGATTACACTTGGTCATTTGATACAACGACTGGTAATTCTGGTGGAGCGTATAAAACAGGAGATGTCGATATCCAAGCCACACAAGATGAAGGAGGTGGTTACAACGTTGGCTGGATAGAAAAAAATGAATGGTTAGCTTATCAAAATATAAAAATTGCACAATCCGGTAATTATATTGTAAATGCCAGAGTAGCCAGTCCATCTGGCGCTACATTTTCTATAGACTTAAATTCAGGAGAAACTCAGTTAGGCAGTTTTGAAATTCCAGCGACCGGAAGTTGGGATAAATGGATTACAGTAACAAAAACGATATATATTGAAGCAGGAATCCATAATTTAGGTGTGTTTGCCGTTACTAATGGTTGGAATTTTAACTGGATAGAAATCATACCAGAAGCAGATATATTAAATGGGGAAGTAGTCTGGGCGGTAAATGCTGGCGGCAACCAATATACCGCTGTAGATGGCACCGTTTATTTAGCTGATGAAGGCTTCACAGCAGGAACATCTGCTAAGACGACTCAAATAATTCATGCGACCCAAGATAGCATTCTATATCAGAGTGAACGATGGGGTAATGATTTTAGTTACGAAAAAATCTTGGAAAATGGCACTTACCAAATCAATTTACGCTTAGCTGAAACTTACTGGCAAAGCCCTAATGACAGAAAATTTTCATTTAGCGCAGAAGGCCGGGAACGACTTAGCAGTATTGATATTGTTGCTGAGAAAGGCGGCAGAGATCATGCTGCTTATGATTTGTCTATTCCTGATGTTGTCGTGAGTGATGGTAAGTTAAATCTTAATTTTAAAGGTATCGTAGATGCAGCCAAAATAAGTGCCTTTGCCGTGCGTAAATCCCATATGCCAGAAAATGAATGGCAACTTATATGGCAGGACGAATTTAATACCAATGGTGCTATTGATACAACCAAGTGGACTCATGAATTATGGGTGCCGGGACGAGTAAATAACGAATGGCAGCGCTATACCGACCGCCCTGAAAACTCACGAGTAGAAAATGGCAAGCTCGTGATCGAAGCGCGTAAAGATAACTATATGGGCGACGAATATTCATCAGCACGTATTCATAGTGCCAATAAAGCTGATTTTCTCTACGGACGAATAGAAGTGAGCGCCAAATTACCCAATGGTATCGGAACTTGGCCAGCTATATGGATGATGCCTACTGACGTATTTAGTTATGCAACAACCTGCGACGCACAAACGGGATGGGATGAAGATTGTGATGCATGGCCAAATTCAGGAGAAATCGACATTATGGAACATGTTGGTTATGACACAGGTAAAGTACATGCCACGGTACATAACTTAGATGGATACTGGGTAAATGGTGAGCAGATCCAAGGCACTGTTTACCAACCAGCAGTAGATGATGGCTTTCATACTTATGCTTTAGAATGGTCGCCTGACCGTATTGATATGTTTATTGATAACACCCTCTATTATACCTATGTTAATCCAAAAACGGGTTGGCAAGCCTGGCCTTACGATAAACCTTTTCATGTAATTCTAAATTTAGTGGTAGGTGGAGATTGGGGAGCGGTTGCCGGTGTTGACCCAGACATCTGGCCACAAAGAATGGAAGTTGATTACGTACGTATGTATCAAAAATAAAAAACAAGAACAGCCATTTATTTTAATTTGATAAATGGCTTTTTTAATCTGATTGTTTTTGAAACTACATGCTTGGTTTTAACTGCATTTAAATTGAGATGCATATGAACCTCCTCTATTTATAAAAATAAAAAGGATACAAATAAAAATGTCTGGGAAAAAACTTAAACTTAAATTTAAAAATAATAAATGTAGCCTTTCAGCTTTGCTTTTATTAGCTTCAGCTAGCACTTGTCTTGGGGCAAATGAAAGAATACAAGCCGAGAATTATAGCCACTTCATAGATACCACTCCTGGCAATCAAGGTGGCACATTACATAATGACGATGTAGATATTGAAGTAACGACTGACAATGATGGTGGTTTTAATGTCGGTTGGATCACTCAAGGAGAACGTTTAGATTATCAACTAGATTTATTATCAGGTAATTATAATTTAACAAGCAGAATTGCATCGGCTGTTAGTACTGGAAGTTATAGTGCATATATTGATGGTGAACTCATTGGAACTTATACAGTTGCAGATACTGGCGGCTGGCAGATATTTGATACTCACTTAATCGGTAATATCAATGTGAACACTGGGTCACACACTTTAGCAATAGAAGTGCATTCTGGTGATTTTAATCTTAACTGGTTTGAATTATCGGCTGTTAATTCAGATTTGGTAATACAAGCGGAAGATTATCAAAGGGCTTTTGATAGTACCGTTGGTAATACAGGCGGCGAATACCGTTTTGAGGATAATGTAGATATAGAAGTAAGTTCAGATATTGACGGTGGGTATAATCTTGGTTGGACAGACTCAGGTGAGTGGCTTGAGTTTGATATTTCCGTAGCTGATGGCAATTACAATTTAATTTCAAGAGTCGCGTCTAAACTTGATACAGGCCATTATTCAATATTAATTGATGATGTATTAGTTAGCACTCATAACGTAAATAATACTGGCGACTGGCAAGTTTTTGAAAGTCAAAATTTAGGCGAAGTAAGCTTAACTTCTGGATCTCATACTTTAAGAATTAATATAGAACAGGGTGACTTCAATTTAAACTGGCTTAAATTGCAATATATTACGCCTCCTGCTGATAGTGATAATGACGGTATAACTGATGAAATAGACATTTGCCCTGATACACCCGCTGAAACCAAAGTTGATGAAACAGGCTGTGAATTAATAATATTTCCTGCATATAAGAGTATAGAAGCCGAAAGCTATACTTTAATGAGCGGTATTAGTATTAAAAATAACGCCTATATTGGCTCATTTGATTCTGGAGATTATATTAACTTTAAAAATGTAGATTTTGGCGATATTTCTCAAAGTTTGACACTCAATGTTGCCGGTAAATCTGAAAATGGCATTGCTGAATTCAGAATAGACAGTCCTGAAGGTCCTTTAATTGCCAGCTACACTATGACCGCAACATCTGGTTGGCAGGTATTTGAACAAACGAGTATTAATATTACTGAAACCTCAGGGGTTCATGATCTTTATATATCAGGTAAAACTGGCCAAGGAATTTTTAATCTTGATAACTTTATATTCTCAGCTAAAAAACGAGTCTCAGCCTCTGATATTAAGGTCATGACGCTTAATGTTTATGGTTGGGCCACAATGCCACAACATGCATCAAGTTATGCTGAACTAGTACATTCACGAAATGTCGATATTTTAGGAATACAAGAAGGTGCTGAAGACTGGTTAATTTCAACTGATTTTCCGACAGATTATAGCAGAGCGGATGCTTTAGGCGTGGCGTTAGGTGAATGCTGGCAACAAAGATATCAAATTTATATTAACACTTGCAAAGGCAATAATTTTGTATCTAACGCTAGATTTGATTTAACTGACGGGCCAAATGCAGTTCGTACAGGTGAATCAGCACTCATTAACAAAAATGGTTTTGATTACAGGGCCATAAATGTGCACTGGGATCATCAGGATGATGCAGTAACACTTATAAATGCCAATGAAACTGCAACTCATATAAACCTTAATGCCTATATGCCTACTATTTTGGTGGGAGATTTTAATTCAAGCTGCACTGGTAACGAAGTGAGTACAACCATTCAACAAACTAATATGAGATTAATTGGCAGCGCAAGAATCGATTGTATTATCACAAAAGGGTTTACTGGCACTGCAAAAGTCTTTGATGCAACACCTTCAGATCATCCTAGTTTAGATGCGATATTAACTCCTGATTTATAAAATTGGAACTAATAACGGGGTCTTTTTAGACCCTTTTTAATTTGTAGTTTTATGCTATATTTTTAAACTGATTTGCTAATATACCCAAACCACTTCAAGATGCAGGTTTTAATAATGAGAGATATGAAGATCGAAAAATGAGTGACTGTGCATTGCGACAATACCTTAGCATGATATGATTTCTAAAAAATAATTAGAACTTGTTGTCTAAAAGAGAATTATGAAGCCTTTTGAGTTCCAAACTGTATTGTTCAATTTTCATGACGTTATGCTTTTAATGACAGTCATGCAATGCCTATTTTTTGGTACGCTACTTTATGTTACCAATACTAGCCGTATTAAAAGTACTTTGTTTCTTGCTGCCTTTTTGTTCGCCCATGCATTGATCCCTGCCAATGAATTAATGATGTGGGGCGCAGAGTTTAAGTCTCTAGTAAGAAATCAATGGCCTAGTGTGCATTTTATACCTGGGATTGCCTATTACATAGATGGACTTTTATTATTTTTTTGTATCAAGTCCTTAATATTTCGTAATTTTTCATTAAAAAAAATAGATCTACTTCATTTGTTACCTCTACTCGCATATATCATATTTATATCAACTGAATTCTATAGTCATTCTTTTGAGCAAAGACAAGAGATGCTCAATAGCGAATCTTTTGTATATAGTGCCGGTTATGTAACCATGGAATTCTTTAGTAAATGGGTGAGGTTTTTTTACGCAATTGCTTGCTTTGTATTAATATTTAAATACAAGAATCGGTTACAGGATACTCATTCAAACATAGAAAATGTGCATATAAATTGGCTAAATGGGCTTGTTGTTGGTTTTATGGTGGTAATGCTTTCGGAAGTAATATTAGTTGGCGCTAAGGTTTTTAATTTGTTTTACCCTTTAGGAACCGACATGTTCATGTACCTAGGACTGACCGGAAATTACACCTCCTTTGTTTTAGTTAACTTATTAATATTTACCGCTATTCGATATTTTTTGATATTTGAACAAGTAACTGATGATGAAACTATTAAAAAATCAGTAGATGATAAGTTTGTTAATCCTGATATGGCCGCTGAAGTTGACTGTGCAATACTCAAAAGCAAAGCCTATATGGAACCTGATATTACGCTAGATAAACTCGCTGAGTCTTTGTCCATTATACCGCGAGATCTATCTATGTTGATAAATCGCCATTTTGGTATTAATTTTTATGAGTTTATTAACAAATATCGTATTGAAGAAGCAAAAAAAATGCTCGTTGATCCAGAGCACAAAAACACCACAATAACCGATATTTACCTAGCTGTAGGCTTTAACAGCAAATCAGTGTTTTACACTTTTTTTAAAAAGTTTGAAAGTGTCACGCCTTCTCAGTTTCGCCAATCAGCTCTCTGTAAATAATTAATGTAGTAAAATAATACCAGTGACTTAGTATAAAGCTTAGCCACTGGTATAACTACAAAGTTAATAAACTAACGTTTGCATAGCTCTGGCAGGGATAGTCAAAATTGATTGTTTACCTTCAACAATAAAATTGTAGTTAACTTTTTCATCTGTTTGGTTCATGACAATCGTAGCCATTATATTATCTTCATTAACAAATGATGTCGCTAACAAGACACTGCGACTACTACTGGTACTCATACGTTGTGCATTAGGGCGAACAAATTTTGAAAAATGACCGATATAATAATAAGTTGGCGTATAAATTAACTCTCCAGTCGACGTATTAGCATGGATAGGCGCAAAACAAAAATTACTCACATGATTTGGACCTCCATTTTGATCTAATAATATATTCCAATCAGTCCAGCCAACCGTACCTTTGTTAAAATCATTAATCATCGAATGGCCGTATCGCTCTGCATTTGGCCAATACTGATAACGATCGGCTCTAAAATTTTCATTTGTTCCTTCTGTGAACATAAGCTTCATATCAGGATATGACTCTGTCACTAAAGCGAGGTTGTCATGCATGGTTTTTCCACCAGCCCAAGTTTCATACCAGTGAAAGCCAATGCCCCATGCATATTTTGCCGCTTCAGGATCATCAAATATAGTGTTAGCACGATTAGTGATTAAATCACGATTATGATCCCAAACAACAATATTTTTATCACCATAACCTGACTTCTCCATAATCGGCCCTAAATGATTTTTTAAGAAATCACGCTCTTCCTCTGCCGTATAAATCATTGATTCCCAGCGCTGCACTGCCATAGGTTCATTCTGAATTGTCACTCCCCAAATAGGCATACCCTCAGCTTCATAAGCTTTTATAAACTTAGTAAAATAAGTTGCCCAAGTATCATAATACTCTGGCAGCAACTTTCCACCTTGCAGCATGTTATTATTAGTTTTCATAAAAGCAGGCGCACTCCAAGGACTGGCATAAAGCATTAAATTGCCTCCAGCTGTGTCGATTGCTTGTTTGATTAACGGAATACGAAACTCACGATCATGGTCAATGCTAAAACTAGATAATGACTTATCCCCCTCATCTATATATGTATGGCTACCGCTGCCAAAATCAGAACTGTGGATAGGAGTACGAGCCAAAGAATAACCAATGCCAGCCTTAGGATCATAATAAGCTTTTAGCATTTCATTTTGTTTATCTTTTGGCAACTTAGCAAATACTTCAGCACTAGCATCAGTAATTGCACCACCTATGCCTAGTATTTTTTGAAAACGCTTATTTGGGTTTACAAAAACCGAAACCTCTCCTTCCGTAGGCTGTACACTTGGTTTTAACGTCTTTTGTTGCGTTAAAGTCAAGCGCATATCGGTATCTTTAGCAGTAGTATAAACCGCTATTTTATTTGCATAAAATGAAGCTGCATGAAGATAAGTTGATGTTATGCCTGCCATTAACGGAGCTAACAGCACAGGTACTATGAACTTTTTTTTATTCATGGGTAAAATTCACTCTTTTAGTTATTTTTATAAGATTTAAGGTAAAACGGAAAATTGCATCCAGTTAAAATTCCAGCCGCCACCAAGAGACTCTATTCGTAAGGTATGTTCGCCTGCAGGTAGGTTTAACGTACTAGTTTGAGTAGACCATGACTGCCAACCTCCAGTGGAGTTCACTGTGACTGTATCTATTAACTCTCCATCTAGTGTTAAATTAAAACCGTCACTACCACTTTCACTCGCCAATCGGTATTCGACCTGATAGCTGCCCGCTTCATTAATATTAACGTTGTACTCTAGCCAATCATCTGTATCAGCAAAACCAGTATTGTTACCACCACCAATGTCTGATGTTACTTCAACTTCAAATCCAGCCATATCAGTCCAATTTTCTGCTTGAATTACACCTGGTAACGTATTAACTAGCACACCCGATACAACTTCTTCACTATCAAAACTAATATCCTGGGCATCAATAGCCGTTATTTTGAAATAATAAATATTAGAGTCAGTAATGGTTGTATCTGAAAAAGTTTCGGCTGCTGCATTTTCAGCAATTAATTGGTAATTTGAATTATTATTAGTGCTGCGGTAAATATTGTAGCCAGTAACATCTTCTTCTTGATTAGCGTTCCAACTTAAATGTGCGCCAACATCATCAAGCATAATGCTTAAACCTGTTGGTTTTGCAGGTAATGTATATAATGTTGAAGCTTGTGTTGCAGTCATCGCAGTTAAAAGCGGTTGGTGAATGTCATATTCAACCGTACCGTACAGTTGAAATATTGATTCTATTTCGGCTATTGGTGCATTGGCAAAATCAACACTGGGTAATGCTTGTTCAGAAACAACATCTTTTCCCTCAACTGGTTCATCTGTCACAATATATATTTCAGCCCATGCATTTACACTGGTGTTATCTTTAAAAACACCTGAAAGCGTATAATTTTTACCACCTTCCAAAGTGATTGCTTGATAGATGCCACCATTAAACTCTGTGATATTTGTATCAGTCAAACCACTCATTCTTAACACAGTACCTTCAGAGCCTGTAGGAAAACTATCAGCATCAGTCACATTATAATCTATTGTTGGTGCACCGCTAGCAACCCAAGTTGTCCAACTATTTTGTGAGCCAAAATTTCCATTTAATATAACTTCATTACCTAAGTCATCCAGTAAGCTAATTTTATCAAGTGTTATATCAAGCTTACCTCCACAGCAAGTACCCGATTTAATAACTAGGTAATACGTTTGCTTACCTGCGACAGTAGGAGAAATTGCATCGCTAGCAGCAGCACATGCATTACTAAAACTACTATCCCAGCCTGCACAATTCCATGTTGAAGCCTTGGTTACTAACCCTAAGCTGTTTTTTTTATTTGTGACCATGCCCCATGTTCCAGCACCTTGACCACCATCACCCGTTAACACTTTATATGACCAGTTAGTTGCAGCCCAATTTAGCTCAGCAAATTTATCGTAAGTTGCACGTGCATTTTCACCACCAAACTCATAACCTAAACTTTGCCATGGTTGAAACTCACCAATTAACAATGGCGATGCTAAATCTTGCATTTTTGCATCCCATGCACACACTCCACCCGCACCATCTTCGCCACAAGTTAACCAATCTCGATGTGTTTCATAATTTGGCTCTGCCCAACCGAAAATACCGGGATAAAAATGCATTTCAAACGCAACATTTGTACCATCAAACGAATCAGGATGGCCATATTCATCAATACCAGAATGATGCCCAGGAAGCACAATTATTTTTTTTGCATCAGTTTCACGAACCGCTTTATATAAATCAATCATGACATTAGCTAGATTATCCGCTTCGGTTCCCCAAGGTTCATTGAGTAAACCATATGCTGCAACAGTGCCGTTATCCTTATAACGTTCGGCGATTTGTTGCCATAGCCAGATTGTACGTTCTTGATATTCAGGTGTACTCCAGTATTGATTTTGTCCAGCACAACCAGAATGATCAGCCCAACCTTGAGCGCCAACAGCACCATGTAAATCTAAAATGACATACATACCGCGTGCTTGTGCTTGTTCAATTGCATAATCAATATATTGCCAAGCATCGGCACGCAAAGTCATAGGATTTTTTTCGTTTTCAATCACATTCCAAACAAAGGGTAATCTAATGGTATTTAAGCCATAACTTTCTAATATGTCCCAATCCCGTTCAGCTATCCAGTTATCACGAAACATATCTAATAAACGTTCACGCTCTTCAAAACCAAATCGTTCATCAAAAGTCGCCTCCAAAGTACATTGATCTGTTGCAACAGTATTTGATGATTGATTCATCATCCAAAACTCGTGTAATAACCAATTACCTAAATTAGTGCCTTTTAAAGTTACAGTTTTATTTTCTGCATTAACCCATTTAACACCCTCAGTATGAAGTGCCGATAACCCAACTAACTTTGGCTGAGGATCTACTGATGGAATGGTAGTTGAAGTTGAATCTAGATCTGGTGAGTCACTATTAACTCCACATGCAGTCATGACCACAGTTAAGAGTCCATAGAGTAAAAATTTTGCTAGAGATATTATTTTCATTTTTTACCTGCTTATTTAGTTACCATATTGTTATGCTGTGTAAGTTTCAATAGAGCACGATGCCAACACGCAGTAATAACCAAGTGCTATTACTGTTTATATTAAAAATGTAAAAAGTGAGAGATGAAAAAGTCACTAGAAAAATGACTTTCATCATCAGTTTTTAGCTTATATATTCATAGACAAAGCTAGAATACATAACGGGCACCGAGGTTATATCGAGTGTGTCCAACAGAGTACTCTCGTACTTGATAGCTAGAGCGACCATGTATCCGTTGATCTTCTTCAGTCAGATTTATGCCCTCAAGAAACACTGACAATTTATCATTCACTTCATAACTGATGTTGGCATCCCACTGGAAGTATTCCTCAACAAATCTTGGGTCTCTACTTGTAGACTGTAAGTATTTATCACGCCAGTTATAAGCAAGCCTTACCTGCAAGCCATCCTTTTCATAAAAAGCAACAAGGTTAGCGGTATCACTCATACCAGGCACAACCCATTGCGCTTCATTTTTATTGATATCGTAATTTAAATCGCCCTCTACAATAGTGAAGTTAGCTTGAAGCCCAAAACCTGTTTCACCGAAGGTATGTTGCATCGCAACTTCCCAACCTTTAACCGTGGTTTTATTTTGGTTAATTGGAATATTGACATCAAATTTAGCAACCGGATCTGAACCTAATCCTGTGACAACAACTTCAATATCCTCGCCTTCACCAGTAACCACTATGTTTGCCTCATCACCATAATGCTCCGCAAAATAGGCGTTAAGATCGGCATTGTCGTATTCAAACTGAGGATCGCCGCCAGTAATAGCTTCAACTGCTTGCTCATAAAGCGCACCTTCGATTGGTGTTGTTAGATCACTAAAAAGAGGTTGGTCTTTAAACTTTTTATTAACGATAAAGTTGTCTACTTCCTTATTCCAATAACCTATTGAAGCATAACTGGCATCATCAAAATACCACTCAAGAGATAAGTCGAAATTTTTAGATTCCATAGGTAATAGCTGTGGGTTACCTCTGCGACCACCACCACCATCAGAGCCTAAATAATCTATTATTAATGCACCTTTAAGATCGTTATATACAGGTCGGGTAACAGTCAAACTATGTGAAGCACGGAAAATAACATCATCAATTATCTCAATATCAAAATCGATACTCGGTAATAACATGTCATAATTACCCTCTATTTCAGAAAATCCCTGAATAGTTTCACCGTTCTCATCTAGCTCTTTATAAAGGTCAAAGTTATTATTTACAATTGACCATTCAACGCGATCATACAGTGGCACCAAAGCAGCTGAGTGAACCGTGGTTTCTTCATATCTTAAACCAACATATAGATTCATTGGCCTATCAAATGGGTCTGCAATATAATGACCTTGAACATAAACAGACTTTGATTTTTCTGTTGTTACTTCATCAGAATCAAAGTCATAAGTCGGACAATAACCCGTTAAACAAGGCCCATCACCTGCGACATTGCCGTGACTACCCGTTTTTAATAACGCTTCACCACGTTCAATTAAATCATTAAAATCCCATGAGAAAAATTCGGTCGCTTGACGTGGATCGCCACTGCCCTTAATACCATCAAAAACACCTTCAATTGACTCAATGCGTAATAGATCAGCTATATCTCCAGGCGCACCAACTCCGCTCCAAGCATTTCGAGATACCCATGCCGATTGACCTCGATTAGTTACTTCAACATTACCAAAGCCAAACTCAATTTCATGACCTTCATCAAAAGCATATCCAGTACTAAACTGAAGCTGTTCAACATCCATTTGGTTATGAAAAGAGCCAAAACCACTACCATTAAGCTGCATATCATTTACATCAAGTTGATCTATTCGTGTGATTTGATTGTAAGAATTTCGCTCCCCGAGCTCTATGTCCAAAACGGGCATACCATCTGCAGTAAAGTAACCATCTGTCGTAATACGATTCAACGATGCTACGGCAACAAAACCACTAGAACCATGCTTACTGTTTGGCTTTGAAACACCACTAGAATCATGATAATCCATATTCATAGAAAGGTTTTCAGTTGGTAACCATTCTAAATTAAAGCCAAGCGACTTATTTTCATCTACTGCAGCAAATTGACCTACACCTTGATTACGCTCAGGTGAACAACCTATTAATGAGTATTTTGTCGGAGAATATATATTGCCTTCTTTAACCCATTCACTTTCTCGCGTTTTACAACCAGGATCAAACCAAGCTGAAATGTCTTTATTCACTGTTTCAGTTTGATTTTCAGCATAAGTGTAATCAAGCGATGCAGTTAAAGTTTCCATAGGACGCCATTGCAGCGTCAATTGTGCATTTACTCTTTCACGATGAAAATCAGCTAAATTATATTGGATATTAGTTGGGATCGCGTAAATACCATCAACAACTTCTGTTGGAAACCCTTTTGCTGAAGGATCACCAACGACAATTGTGCCCCACTCATCATCAGGGTGACTTTCATCTGGGTTAGCAAGTTCAAAAGCATCTATATCTGCTTGGCTAACAAAGTTACGGCTCATAAAGTCTTGAGTTGTCGCCGACTGATGACCACCATCTCGTTCTTGATAACTAAAGGTCAAACCAATGCCAAAAGTATCATCAGCAAAAGTATTACTATATAAACCCGCAAATTCAGGGGTTAATTTATTGCCTTCACGGGTGCCTGTATCATAAACGCCCTTCATACTAAACGCGGTTTGCTGCCCAGGTTTTGTTAAAGGTTTACGTGTGGCAACATTAACAACTGCACCAATACCACCAGTAGCAACATTTGCTCGCCCTGATTTATAAACTTCAACCGCAGAAATCCCTTCTGATGCAATATTACCAAAATCAAATGAGCGTCCGCCGGTTGTAGGCATTTGTCTGCCATTAAAAGTCACGATATTAAAATCAGGACCAAAGCCACGTACGGTAATTTTTGACCCTTCTCCACGATCACGTTCAATCGCAATACCAGTTATTCTTTGTAATGATTCCGCTAAGTTAGTATCAGGAAACTTACCGATATCTTCTGCAGAGATGCCATCAACTACGCCTTTTGCTTCACGCTTTAAGTCCATAGAACGTAATAGAGTACCTTTAATACCTTTTACTTCTATGACTTCAATTTTACCTTCTTCTTTTTCCGTTGGTTTTTCTTGGGCATAAACGCTTGTAACAAATACTGCGGCGATACTTATTGCTAATATGTTCTTTTTAAATTTTACTTTATACATAATAACCTACCTCTAAATAGCGCTGATGTGAGCTGCTATTTTATAAACTTCAATGTAATGGTTTTAATGACTTCTCAACTTTGATGACAGCTCACTCAGATATATTTTTGAGTATACTGGCAAAGTGATGCAGCGATTTAATTGGTAATTTTTATCCAGTTGATATTGATTGCACCACCAAGGAAATCTAGGCGCAGAGTTTGTTCTCCTGCAATCAAATCAATGCTCGCTGTTTGAGAAGTCCACTCCTGCCAACCACCCGTATCAGCAATTGTTTGTGTATCAACGACAACTCCACCAATTGAGGTTTCAAAGCCATTACTGCCGCCAGAACTGGCCACACGATAAGTAATGTTATAAGTACCATCAGCGGGAATATTGACTGTATATTGCAAGAAATCACCTGCATCGATCCAACCAACATTTTGTCCACCATTTTCATCTGCAGTATCTTCTACCTGCACATTTCCAGCTTCTTCAAATGACTCAGCTTCAATAACAATTTCAAACACAGGCTCAATTACTTTAAACCAGTTGAAATTGATAGCACCACCGATAAAGTCAAAGCGCACAGTATGTTCGCCAGCAGCTAATGAAAACTCACTTGACGATTGTGTGGTCCACTCTTGCCAACCACCTGTATCATTAACAGCTTGTGCATCAACCTCGATACCATCTATTGAAACCGTAAAACCATCACTGCCACCAGAACTCGCTAAACGATAATCAATGCTATAAGTACCATCTGATGGTGCTGTAATTGTGTATTGTAAAAAGTCACCTGCATCTATCCAGCCTACGTTTTGACCGCCATCTTCATCGGCAGTATCTTCAACTTGTACATCACCGGCATCGTCCCAATTTTCTGCTTGATAAATAGTGCTAGGCGCTTCAGGTCCTGATGCAACTTGCTCTGCCATCGGTCCTTGAATACAACTTTCATTTGAAATACAACTCAACTGAATGTTATCTAATTGAAAATGCACGCCACCATAGAATTCCACTACAAGCAGGGCATTTACATTGCTGGTATCTAACGGTAAAGCATCTCCAGCTCCAACTCCTGGGATCCAATTGAGCCAATCAGGGGCAAGAAATGGGTTATTAACAAATTCACTAACTGGAATGTTATAGGTAACCCAAGAATCAAGTTCAAGCTCCGCCACATTCCAAGTCAACATGCCCATATATGGCCAACCCGTTTCCATTCGGATGTCGAGTGTTTCAGTCAATGTATTAGCGCTATCAATGTACATATCGAAGCTCAATACTGCATCGCGGCCAATAAATTCAATTCCTGGTACTGCAATACCCACATTGGCATCACCTTCAGGGTGACTTACATCAATCACTAACGCATGCTCACCATCAATTGTTAATGTTTCAATTTTAGGAGAGTTAAAGCTTGTAATTGAGAGCTCTTTAATTTCATCGGTGTAATGCCAAATTAATGGATTTAGATCTGTTACTTTAACGTCATTTTTATCAAAATAACCATTTGTGAAAACCTCAGTGGTAACAGGACCAACTGATTCAATTCTATCTGAAGCGGCTTTATTTATTGTTGAATTAACATAAGAAGCACAGTTTTCAACACCAATTTCGATTGTAGGATCACATGACCAAACTTTGACATAATCAACCAACATTTCAGCACCTGACTCACCACTACCATTTAATAACTCTAATGTGATCTGCATGTTTTGATTAAAAGGTCCCGTATTATCAACAACAATTTCTTCACCAGATAAGGTGTAAGCCCAAGTATTGAGCGGGTCAACGGTATGCACATGAATACCATCGATATACCAGCGGATCTGATCAGCTCCCCATTCTATTGCGTAGTTATGAAACTCTGTTTTTGCAGCTGCGATACTCTCACTGTTGAAGTTAACACCGTTTGTGAGGCCTAGCCCATAGTGGGCGCCTGCGATAATACTGTCAGCATCAGTTTCTAAAGCAGTAAGGGAGTTTTTACCTGCGTATATATCAGACATAGGTAACAAGCCGAATACAGAAGATAAATCAGACCCTTCAGGGAGTTTAATACTGGCCTCTAAACGACTAGAACTAATTTCATTGACAGATTTTAACGATGAAGTAGTGCCATCCTGTGCTGTAATAACCAGATGCCCATTAGTGATATTGGCATTGACACCTGTCCATATATTTTCATCTAGTTTAGTCTGGTCAAATTCATCACTCCACACTAAACCCCAACCGTACTCTTCTATAGATTCAAAATCATTTTCTATATCGAAGGTCAATAATGCGGTATCCGTTTCACCAGTAGACGATTGAGTCGCGACATAAGTGACGCTATCTGTACCAAAAAAATCAGGATTAGGAGTGTAAATGAAGGTACCATCGTCATTAAATTCCAAACTACCATTTTGTGTAATACTTCCTTGTTTAAGTGCAAAAATTAGACCTTCCCCAAGGTCATTAGTGCTAACATCACCCTCAACAGGATCGCCATCTTCAACACCCTCAACAATATCCCCAACTGCAAATAGGTTACGGACTTCATTTTGATCGGCATCCCCACCGCCGCCGCAAGCAGTTAGAGATGTTGCAACTGCCAATGACAGTGCTAGAAGTCGTTTATTTTCAATCATCGTAAACCCCATGTCTCATTCTTTATATTTATTATTTGTTGTTAGGAACCCAATCTTTATTTTTTTGGTATCCGCATTAATACCTGCTTATAGCTCTGTAATTTTCCTAAATACACATTTTTAATTGACGGATAAGTTCACCATAAATTGTGTACGGTATCATTTATAGGTTAATTCCCAACTTAAGTCGTCCGGATGCACAACTCGAACAAAGAAAAGAGAAAACGAAGTGGTTTGAGTAAGTTTAACTAGATAGGACAGTAGACAGTTAAAGGCTTGAAGAGGATATTACTAATTTATAACTTTAAAAGAAATAACAAACTATTTTTTAATGATTCATAAATATTGATACTGTAAATGAGGGGGTTTTTACCTCATTTAAACGTGAGCTTGCGGCGAGATAGCGTGACTTTATCAATCAACCAATTCATACAGAGCAAACGTTTATACACAACTACAAATATTGAATTGAAAAATTTTTCATTTGTCAAAGAACAAAAAAGCGACCACTCAATAGAGTAAGTCGCTTTAATTCACGCAGGGGTGGTTCTAACTTTATTCGTATGTTGCCATCTTTATTTAGAACCCACATTTGTCGGAAAGTAATAAAGTATCATACTGATAGACTCAAACGTGCCATAAGCAGACTTTCAGGCTCTTACTTCAGCACATCTCGGTGAATAAA
>NZ_NQMR01000240.1 GCF_002276045.1 Pseudoalteromonas sp. NBT06-2
TTAATTCACCGAGAATTGCTGGTGTTTATACCTTATATTTGTTTTATTGAGGCATTTATGATTACTGTGAATAAATTACAATTTCTAAAAATATTTATTTATGTTATCAGCATAATCATTTTATTTAACTTGATGTCGCGTGAATATACCAACTGGATACAAAAATTAAATTGTCAGGATAAATGTGCGATTCAGGGGTATAAAAGCTGTATTTATACACCTGAAAACTATAATAAAGGTCAATCGGAGCGTTGCCAATGTGGTTTTCATACTGACATTTTTTTAATACTTGATTAAAATCAGTTTATATTTGAAACACTTTATTCACTGATAAATCTCCAATACATGTTTTATTAGGATGGTATATGGGCATACTTGGTGCAAAAGATGGTACTCCAGATTCTCCTATCCGACCTTCTATTTGCGTTTTTACGTGAAATACGTCACAACTATACCCAAATCACTTTAATACCATTTAAGTTAATAAAATGGTCAATCAGCGGGAATTCAAAGCGCTTTAGGCAAGACATTTATTGCAGAGAATAGATTACTCCCTGATTATGAATCATAACCCTGT
>NZ_NQMR01000241.1 GCF_002276045.1 Pseudoalteromonas sp. NBT06-2
CCTGTAATCGTTTTCTACTCAATTCCCTTAGTAAAATACGATAAGTGGGTAACTGTGTTACTTAACAAAAAATCTTGTAGCGCCACCGATAGATTTAACGAGTATCACAAAATTCGATGCTGGAGAAATTATGTACTATTATAATTCCCACCGTAGTAATTTGATAATATAATTGCCGCTTATTTTTTATCTTTAAACCTTAAGATTATGTTTGAGAATTAACTGTGTTAACACTACTAAACTATCATTTAGTATCAAATTTTATCTCATAAAAATGTTAAATCGATACTAAGTCGATATAATTTTGTTCAATATAAAAGATCAATAAACCTAGTAAAAGGAAATAAAATGGCACGGGCACTTTTCTACTTTCTGATATTAATTATGCTTAATGGCTGCGATTCTTCTGATGGAACAGATGGAATAGAAACGGATCCAATAACACCTCCAATCACAGATGGGAACTGGTATCGGCCTGCTGTTTCAGTCACTTGGCAATGGCAGTTACAAAGTGATATTAATACTTCTTATCCGGTTGATATATATGATTTAGATCTTTTTGATTCATCTGAAACCTTGATCCAGACACTACAAGATTCAGGTAAAAAAGTAATATGTTATTTTTCTGCTGGTTCATACGAACAATGGCGCATAGATGCGACACAATTCTCAGATATTGATTTAGGTAATCTTATGGAAGATTGGATTGGAGAGCGCTGGTTAGACATACGTTCTGATAATGTTCGTTCTATCATGTTGAATCGTTTGGATCTTGCAAAGCAGAAAAATTGTGATGGTGTTGAGCCTGATAATATGGATGGTTATTTTAATAATTCAGGCTTTAATTTTACAGTTTCTGAACAGCTTAATTACAATAGATTTATAGCCAATGAATCACATTCCAGAGGTTTGTCTGTTGGTCTGAAAAACGATCTTAATCAAGTGGATTTACTGGTCAATTATTTTGACTTTGCTGTTAATGAGATGTGTTTTGAATTTTCAGAGTGTGATTTACTTACCCCTTTTATCAATCAAGATAAACCAGTTTTGAATGCTGAATATAAAACGAATTATATCAACGATGAGAGCTCAAGACAGAAACTATGCGATAACTCTATAAACAGGCAATTTAGTACCATTATTTTGCCCCGTGAACTTGACGATCTTTTTAGATTTAATTGTATTTAGCTATTGTACTGCCAATGAAAAAGTATTGGTATTCGCAACTCTCATTTTAGTGAATAGTATTGTATTTTCAATTAAATTAACAGTTTACCTGAAAAGTTGTCGGATTTTATGTGTTATTAAAGAAATTAATTATTTTGCTTAATTTTAATAGTTTTTGGTGGAAAACCTTTTTTTTTATAAGTTTATTAAGCTTTTCTTTTATTGGTAACGCGGTTCAATCTCAGACAAAATCTATTGCGTTTTATTATCATGAAATCGATTCAGTACGAGAGTTATTGGTATATGATCGTATTGTGATCACCCCCAGTGCCGTCTCTGCTCGCCAATTAAAACAGTTAGCTCAAGGGAGAGTTGAAGTATACGCCTACCTCAGTATTGGTGAGCTTAATAAACAAGACAGTACAGCTGCTTTAAAACGTCATGTGCTAGCTAATAATACAGATTGGGACAGTTATGTCATGGATATGACCGCTAAGCCCTGGCAACAATACCTACAAGATAAAGCATCAGAATATCAGGAACTTGGTTTTAAAGGTTTATTCTTAGATACCTTAGACAGTTATCAACTTTCAGCGGGAAATCAGACTCATAAGCAGCTTCAGCAAAAAGGGCTGATACAAGTCATTGCCAATTTTAAAAAATTGCATACTAAATTGATATTTAATCGGGGTTTTGAGCTTCTTTCTCAGCTCGAATTTAAGCCTGCGGGAGTCGTAGCCGAATCTTTATTTCAAGGGTATGATGTCAAAAATCATCGCTACTTTGTAATGAAACCCGAAGATACTCAATGGCTGCTAACAAAGTTAAATAGCATAAAAAATTTGGACATTGAGGTCATAGCCATAGATTATCTTGATGGAAATAACAGAGTTGCCCAACGCGAAGCCGCGCAAAGGTTGCTAGATAATGATTTCACCCCTTATATCAGTGATGGTCTACTAAAACAATTTGGAGTTAGTACCATAGAACCAGTCCCCAGACGTGTACTTGTCTTTTATGATGGCAAAACAGGATTGAAACGTCAGTCCGACTGCCACCGTTTACTTTCAATGCTAGTTGAATATAAAGGATATGTTCCTGTCTGTACAGATATTAACACCGTAAATCTAGAGGACATAGATACAACACGCCATCAAACTATTATTTTTTGGTTGGCACCTAAATTTTATAATGCAGGTCTCCTTAATTGGCTAGAGTCTCTTTTAGGGAAAACGCGGATCGTATTTTTTCAATATTTACCAGACGATGAAAATATACTGAAAAAACTTGATATTAAAAAACTTGATTTACTTGATGGTAAGCTCACAATTTCTCAGGCGCCTGATTGAGCTACACTGCTTTATCCACTACCTAATGCTAATTTAAAGCGGATTTCTCGTTATTTACCGCTTTCTGCTGATATTAAAAGCCATGTATTGGTAAAAGATGCACAAGCTAATAATTCACTTGCTGTTTTTACCGCTAACTGGGGTGGTGCAGCCCTTGATCCTTTGCTGATTCAAGACTTGGGAGGTGACCAAAAACATTGGATTATTGACCCTTTTGAGTTGCTTGACTTAGTCTTAATGTTACCAGAAATACCTGTGCCAGATATAACGACTGAGTCAGGTAACCGCATTTTAACTGCACATATAGACGGTGATGGTTTTCCCTCTCGAGCCTGGATTCCCGGGAAGCTATTTTCAGCTGAAGTCATTTTGCTTGATGTACTGAAAAAATATTTAATTCCCCAAACGGTTTCTGTAATAGAAGGGGAAATTAGTAAACAAGGGCTGTATCCTAATTTGAGTAATGAATTAGAATCTATCGCCAAAAAGATATTTAACTTGTCTCATGTTGAGCTTGCATCCCATACCTTTAGTCATCCTTTTTTTTGGGATAATAGGGTTAATATTGCAGAAAAAGCCTATGGTGACTCTCTGCCTATTCCAAACTATACAGTTAACCATGACAGAGAGATATTTGGCAGTGTTGACTACATTAATAATAAACTCGCGCCAAAAAATAAACGGGTAAAAGTTTTGCTTTGGTCTGGAAGGGCTGATCCGACCGAAAGCATTGTAAGAAAGACCGAACAATATGGATTATTAAATGTTAATGGTGGTAATACCTATGCTGTAAATGGTAATGAGTCCATGGCTCAGGTATATCCCCATTTACTTTGGCATAAAAATGCCGTTCAGGTATATGCGCCTGTGATCAATGAAAACTTATATACCAATCTTTGGACTGAAAACTTTTCAGGCTATCAAAGGGTAATAGAGACATTTGAAATACTGGGCTTTCCTAAACGACTCAAACCTATCAGTATCTACTATCACATGTATTCTGGTGTTTATCCATCGTCTGTTAAAGCACTTCATAAAGTATATGATTGGAGTATGAATCAAGCAAGTACACCCCTTTATCTCAGTGATTTTGCAAGGCGAGCAAAGTCGCTTTATGAAACCGGGCTTGCAAAACCCCTTAATAATGATGCTGATTGGTTAATCGTTTCAACAGGCATAAAGAGTCTGAGATTATCTGACGCATTTAAAGAGCTGTCTCTGGCCCACAGTAATATTGCTGGTTGGAATACGGGGCCAGATGGTCGTTATCTTATTTTAACAGATACACGTTCTTTGCTTAAGTTTCAAAATGCAGTAGAAAATTTACCTTATCTTAAGCAAGTCAATGGCATAGTTGAAAAGTGGCAGCTAAAGGGTAATACAATACATTTTCAAATTAAGTCACATGTTGCCATGTCTATGGAATTGGAAAATGGCAGTGAATGCAGATTACTAAAAAGTAATGTTAAATTAATAAAATCGTTATCCAGAACTGGAGCTCTTAGCTATACCTATTCAAAACCGGGTATTTATATTGGTGAACTAGAATGTAAATATGCTTCAAGATAGTCAATCTCGCAGCCGGGAAACTTTAATTAATAAAAAAACTTTATTCGTGCTTAGCATTAGTATCACAGCTTTGCTTTGGATTTTACAGCCTAATAAAGATATGTTATTGGAGTTGCTTAAAGGTTCAAAGAAACCAGATGTGGCGATTGCCTTTCTAGAGGCTTTAAAACGACAAGACAAAGATGATCAACCTGTTATTTTGTCTCTTGCAAAACATCATATGAAAGTCGGGCATTATCAAAATGCAATTGATGTACTTTTGCCTTTATCTCAGTTTCAAGAAGGGTTATCAAGACAAGCTAAATTTTTGTATGCAACAGCTGCTTTGCAACTAATACAACAAATACCCGATAATACTAAAGAATTGATTCAATCATTAAAAAAATTCATTACTCAGCAAACTGTTATTTCAGATCCACAGTACGCCAGAAAATTTGCAGATATTGCTTTGCAAATTGCAGAACCAAAAAGTGCTCTATTATTTTTGAAACACCACAGAACTCACTGGATCACCAATGATGCTGAAATACTCAGATTGTCGATACAGGTTGGAGAGAGCAAACTGGCCAGCCAGATACAGCGTGATATTTTTTATAATGCGCCGACAGTTACGAATTTGGCGAGTCTGTTAGATTTATATGTCATCACTGATAATTGGCAGAAAGGTAAAGAACTTATTGGAGAATATCAACAGGTTAAGGTGGTTAATGGTAACTTCTCAAAAAGCAGTG
>NZ_NQMR01000242.1 GCF_002276045.1 Pseudoalteromonas sp. NBT06-2
CCACTGCTTTTTGAGAAGTTACTGAGTTAATAGTTAACTCTATAAAAAAACAGGTAATTACCTAAAGGAGCAATAGTGAAATTAAGAAATTTTATTTATATAATTCTTCTGATTAATATAACCTTTTATGAAAAAGCGTGGGCTATTTCAAAAGCTAGCTTGGGGGCCGTATCAAATTTGGTCGCGCAAAACGGTTCTTCTCCAGGGGACATTCAATTGTCTTGGAATGAAGCGTCGAATGCAGTGAAATATCGGGTTGATGAATATCATAAAATAAATGGTAGCTACAAGTGGAAAGGGCAGAGCTTTAGCTGGAGTACCAGTAAAAGTTATAGTTCAAAAACGAATAAAGAAGGTTATCGATTCCACGTTTATGCCTGTAATAGTAGCACTTGTACTAGTTCACACAAACGTGTTGAGCACAGGGATGCAAGACTCAGTGCGATTGGTAACGTTTCTAATCTGACTGCTCGAAATGGTTCATCTGCGGGAGATGTTAAATTAAGCTGGTCTGCTGCCACTAATGCGGTACAGTACCGCGTTGATGAGTACATGTTGATTAATGGCAACTACTCATGGATGGGTCAAAGCTTTACATCAAGTACGAGTAAGAGTTTCAGTGATCGAACGAATAAAGACGGATATCGATATCATGTTTATGGGTGTGGTACGAGCAACAGCTCCTGTGTATCCGGCCATCAAAGAGTTGAACATAAAGATGCACGACTCAGTGCGATTGGTAACGTTTCTAATCTGACTGCTCGAAATGGTTCATCTGCGGGAGATGTTAAATTAAGCTGGTTTGCTGCCACTAATGCGGTACAGTACCGCGTTGATGAGTACATGTTGATTAATGGCAACTACTCATGGATGGGTCAAAGCTTTACATCAAGTACGAGTAAGAGTTTCAGTGATCGAACGAATAAAGACGGATATCGATATCATGTTTATGGGTGTGGTACGAGCAACAGCTCCTGTGTATCCGGCCATCAAAGAGTTGAACATAAAGATGCTCGTTTAACGCTTGGGCAGGTATCGAATGTACAGGCTAATCAAGGGCCGATTTATGGCAACGTTATCCTGAATTGGGCTTCTGCCAGCAATGCCACGCATTATAAAATTGTTGAAGAAGTCTGGCAGGATTTAGCCAAAGACGGTCTAGCACGTTCAGGAGGGCGTTATATTCAGTCCACGAGTAAAGTGGTAAATGGCACACAAACCGAGTTCAAAGACCGTTTTTACAAAGATGGTTATCGGTATTTGGTTTACCCGTGTGACAGTACTGGTACCTGTGAAATACAAACGCCGGATCCCGTTGAAACATCAAGTTGGGCAGCTGAATTTCATGACAAAAGGTGCCATTTTGAAGCAAATTCACTTCCTGAATTGAAAAATTTGGTGAGTAAGGAGTATCAGTTTGGCGAGTGCGATCAGCCTGTCGTTGTGGTTACAAATAACATTGATATTACGGATGCGAACAAAGGACAAATACCAGTCACTATTACGCAACCGAATCTAATTCTAGCTGGAGCGAAAACAGCCGAAAACACCAGGATCAAATTTTCTCAGCGATATAATTATGGCTGGAAAAGCCAGATCCCTAAACGGGATGAAAATGGGCACATCGAGAAAGATAAAAATGGAAACACGGTATATCAAAAAGATGTATACGGAAAACTTGTATATAAATACGCGTTTAAACCCCTTCTACAGGTATCGGCTAAAAATGTTTTGCTATCGGGGTTGGCCTTTATAGGACCTCATGAAACCACGCTTAAAGAAGAGCTGATTTTATGCCGTGACCTTAATCCAAAAGGGAGAAAATATAAACAGCAGCATGAAAACTCCATTGGCGTTTTATTTGCTAGAAACAGCGATAACGCTAAACTGGTAGATTCAAATATACATAGCTGGACACGTGGCTTAGCCATTTACAGTAATGGCATAACGATAGAGCACAATTATATCCATAATAATAATTTAGATCCTTACCTAAGACCGGCCGCAGCAGGTTATACTGGTGAAACGACTAACTGTACCCATGGGATATCGGGTATGGGCTACGGTATTGCGATGGAAGGCAGGAAAATGAACCTAGATAATACGGAAGTGGTGAGTGCCTCAACAGCTCTGATGCAGTTTAATGAATTTGCAGATAACAAACATCATGTTGCAGGAGGAGGAATTCCTCATGAAGGTTATATCGCCAGAAATAATACCATTAATTACAGTGGTAATGTCCGCAATATAGACGTCAGCTTTGATGTGCACTCATACGACAAGTCTGAATGTGACATGGGCGTCGATGGCGACGGCAAACCCACATGCAATAAACGCGAAGGAATAAATGGTGACGGGATAGCAGGCAGTTATTTGGTTGTGGCAGATAACCTTTGGTTAAGCGCTAAGGATAACATTTTACCCGTCATTATTAGAGGCACACCCACGGATTACGCCATAGTAGAAAACAACTTCTTCAATGGTATGGGCATGAAACGAGGGGATGTGAATAAAAATGAAGATAACCGACGTGATGGTATCTGGCATGTCAATCATGATAATAACTGGGCATGGAACAGAAAGGTCGGAAAAGTATGCTTTGGACCGAATTTCTACTTTGACCATATGAATTTCCAAACCCAGATTGGCACTAGTAAAGTGCCAAATGAAGATAGAGAATTAAGTCAAATCTCAGACCGTTACGGCATCAAAAATCAACGATGTGACAAGTTTGATACAACTAATGCGGCTGATTGGAAACGTGCAGCGGAATACCAGTCAAAATTGACGAACTTTAATTTGTCCGCACAAAATAATCCAGCGATAGAGGATGTGTTTAGCTGCGATGCTAGCGAGAGAAAATGGTTGGCTTTTATCGATGGTCAAGGAGAGGCAATTCACTTGCGTAACATGGGGGCGGGTGAATCTTGTAATGATAGAAAGCTGTTAGTAGATATAAACGGTGATGGCGTTACCGATATAGCCAACATCATTAGTAACCAAGTGATTGTCTATCTATCAGGTAAAAATACGCAAGGAGCATTGGCGTATTTTAGTAACCGAACTAGGTGATGATACGAAAATTAATACATTGCCATATAGCGGGCTAGCCCGCTTTATGGCAACTCAAGACACTGTAGTTACTTGGGTTACCCGTTCTCCCTATACTTGTAACTGAATACCTAGAAAATGGTACAGTCAGGGATTGTATGTGTGCTTTGTCATACGTTTACATTAGTCCACTTTAAGTATACTTCATGCGAACCAGCAATAAATACCTCTCATCTGGTTCGCGATATCTTGATATCGAACCCTACGCGAACTACAATTGTAAACCATACCCTATTCGAACCAAAATGGATTAAATGTTTATTAGAGCCTACCTTCGCGCATCGACAGAAGAGCAAGATGCAACTCGGGCACAAGCGGAGCTGCTAAACTTCACGCAAAGTAAAGATGTGAAAATTGCGAGCCAATACATCGAAAGCAAATCCGGCGCAAAAATGGACAGGCCTGAGTTAGCAAGACTAATTGCTGATTCGCATCCGGGTGATATTCTGCTGATAGAGAAAGTTGACAGACTTTCACGTCTTCCATATGAACAATGGAAAAAACTCAAGACTCAGTTGATAGATGCCAAAATCCACATTGTTGTCGTAGATCAACTTATGACACATGGCATTATTAATGGATCTGAAGAAAATTCGATGATCGCCAAAGTACTGACAGAGTTTATGATCGATCTTGCTGCAGCGATGGCAAGAGATGACTATGAAACACGAAGAAAACGCCAGGCGCAAGGAATATTAAAAGCACAAGAGTTGGGAAAGTACCAGGGACGCCAACCTGATCTCGAACTAAGAGAAAACATTAAGCTGCTGATCAATGAAGATAAAAGTTGGTCGCAGGTGCAAAATCTTTGGAAGTGCAGCCGTTCTACTATCGCGAAAGCAGTAAAAGGTTAGTTTTATTATAGGGGTATTCTGTAGCCCTTACTCAATAAGGCTTACAGCGACACACTGGACTTTTCGCTGAAATGGGCGCACAACCCCTATAATCAAATTCAACATATGGGTATTGTTGAGCTCATGTTATTTGTTGATCAAAAGACTGGCTTTTTAAATTCATTTAATCATATTTCTGTTAACAAAGAGAAAGTACCTGTAAATAAGGAAGATTTAATTGCTTGTATATTAGCTAACGGTACCAATTACGGCTTATATAAAATGGCAAATATCTCCAACCGGTCAATGGGCAAATTACGCAGTGTCGATGATAGTTATGTTCGGTATGAAACGTTAAAGCAGTCTAATGATAAGATTTCTAATGCTATCGCCACTTTGCCTATATTCGCTTATTACCATGTTGACAATAATCAGCTATTTTCAAGCATTGACGGCCAAAAATTTGAGTGCCGCATTAATACATTTAAAGCACGTTATTCCTCAAAATATTTCTCAAAAGGCAAAGGCGTTTCTGCGCTGACATTAGTGTCAAACCATGTTCCGGTTAGTACGCAAGTCATAGGCGCTAATGAGTATGAAGGTCACTTTGCTTTTGATTTGCTATATAACAATTCTTCAGACATTCAGTCTAATACGTTATCGACTGATACTCATGGTGCCAACAATGTTAACTTCGCTATTTTAGATTTCTTTGGTTACACGTTTGCACCTCGATACGCAAAAATGAAAAAGGTATTTTTTGATTTATTTGAAGTGACTGATGAAAATGGTGGTGAAATTCAGCATATCATTTGTTCATTAAGTCGAAAGACTACCACCCAAAGCACTATCATTAGAAAACTAAGCAATGGTAAGAGCCGTACATTGTCTGCTCTGCATGAATATGACCGATTGATGAAATCAATTTACGTTCTGGAGTATGTCGACAACTCAACACCATTATGTCCAGCAAGCATTGAACAGAGGTGAAGCCTATCATCAACTTAAACGAGCGATTACTTCAGTTAATGGTAATAAATTTCGTGGTGGTAATGATTACCAAGTATCACAATGGAACGATTGTGCTCGACTCATTTCTAATTGCATTATTTACTATAATTCAGCGCTGCTTTCCGCATTTTTGCAAATCCAAGAAAGAAACGGCAGGCAAGACATTGTTGATATTATCTCAAGGCTTTCACCTGTTGCTTGGCAGCACATTAATTTAAACGGCGAATATTCATTTAACAAAGGAAAGAAAGAAATAGATTTGGCCGGTTTGCTGAGTGATATTGAACCACTCGACAGCAATAACTCCAATAGAGCGGCATAGTTAAATCTAATGTTCCAGCTAATAACAGATGAATCAGCAATTCTCGGTGAATTAAT
>NZ_NQMR01000243.1 GCF_002276045.1 Pseudoalteromonas sp. NBT06-2
ACCCCTCTCAATTCTCAAACGCCCACGGCAGATAGGGACCGAACTGTCTCACGACGTTCTAAACCCAGCTCGCGTACCACTTTAAATGGCGAACAGCCATACCCTTGGGACCGACTTCAGCCCCAGGATGTGATGAGCCGACATCGAGGTGCCAAACACCGCCGTCGATATGAACTCTTGGGCGGTATCAGCCTGTTATCCCCGGAGTACCTTTTATCCGTTGAGCGATGGCCCTTCCATTCAGAACCACCGGATCACTATGACCTACTTTCGTACCTGCTCGACGTGTCTGTCTCGCAGTTAAGCTTGCTTCTACCATTACACTAACCGTACGATGTCCGACCGTACTTAGCAAACCTTCGTGCTCCTCCGTTACTCTTTAGGAGGAGACCGCCCCAGTCAAACTACCCACCAGGCACTGTCCGCAATCCCGCTAAGGGACCTACGTTAGAACATCAAAACTACAAGGGTGGTATTTCAAGGTCGACTCCACTGCATCTAGCGACGCAGCTTCAAAGTCTCCCACCTATCCTACACATGTAGGTTCAATGTTCAGTGCCAAGCTGTAGTAAAGGTTCACGGGGTCTTTCCGTCTAGCCGCGGGTACACAGCATCTTCACTGCAATTTCAATTTCACTGAGTCTCGGGTGGAGACAGCGTGGCCATGGTTACACCATTCGTGCAGGTCGGAACTTACCCGACAAGGAATTTCGCTACCTTAGGACCGTTATAGTTACGGCCGCCGTTTACCGGGGCTTCGATCAAGAGCTTCTCCGAAGATAACCCCATCAATTAACCTTCCGGCACCGGGCAGGTGTCACACCGTATACGTCATCTTTCGATTTTGCACAGTGCTGTGTTTTTAATAAACAGTCCCAGCCACCTAGTTTCTGAGACCAACTTCAGCTCCAATCGTTAAGACCTTCACCTAATGTTGGCGTACCTTCTCCCGAAGTTACGGTACAATTTTGCCTAGTTCCTTCACCCGAGTTCTCTCAAGCGCCTTAGTATTCTCTACCTGACCACCTGTGTCGGTTTGGGGTACGATTCAATATGAACTGAAGCTTAGAGGCTTTTCCTGGAAGTATGGCACCAACAACTTCATCACCGTAGTGACTCGTCTCGTGTCTCAGCATTAACAATAACCCGGATTTACCTAAGTTATCTGCCTACGCACTTTCACATGGACAACCAACGCCATGCTTGTTTAGCCTGCTCCGTCCCCCCTTCGCATTCATATTAAGTACAGGAATATTAACCTGTTTCCCATCGACTACGCGTTTCCGCCTCGCCTTAGGAGTCGACTCACCCTACCCTGATTAACATGGGATAGGAACCCTTGGTCTTCCGGCGTGGGGGTTTTTCACCCCCATTATCGTTACTCATGTCAGCATTCGCACTTCTGATACCTCCAACATGCCTCCCGGCACACCTTCAACGGCTTACAGAACGCTCCCCTACCCCGCATACATTGTACGCAGGCGCATCTTCGGTGGTATGTTTAGCCCCGTTACATCTTCCGCGCAGACCGACTCGACCAGTGAGCTATTACGCTTTCTTTAAAGGATGGCTGCTTCTAAGCCAACCTCCTGGCTGTCTGGGCCTTTCCACATCGTTTCCCACTTAACATACACTTTGGGACCTTAGATGGCGCTCTGGGTTGTTTCCCTCTTCACGACGGACGTTAGCACCCGCCGTGTGTCTCCCGGATATTACTTAACGGTATTCGGAGTTTGCATGGGGTTGGTAAGTCGGGATGACCCCCTAGCCCAAACAGTGCTCTACCCCCGTCAGTATTCATCCGAGGCTCTACCTAAATAGATTTCGGGGAGAACCAGCTATCTCCCGGTTTGATTAGCCTTTCACTCCTAGCCACAAGTCATCCCCTCACTTTTCAACGTAAGTGGGTTCGGTCCTCCAGTTGATGTTACTCAACCTTCAACCTGCCCATGGCTAGATCACCGGGTTTCGGGTCTATACCCTGCAACTATTCGCCCAGTTAAGACTCGGTTTCCCTACGGCTCCCCTATTCGGTTAACCTCGCTACAAAATATAAGTCGCTGACCCATTATACAAAAGGTACGCAGTCACCCAACAAGTGGGCTCCTACTGCTTGTACGTACACGGTTTCAGGTTCTATTTCACTCCCCTCACAGGGGTTCTTTTCGCCTTTCCCTCACGGTACTGGTTCACTATCGGTCAGTTGGGAGTATTTAGCCTTGGAGGATGGTCCCCCCATATTCAGTCAGGATATCACGTGTCCCGACCTACTCGATTTCACTTTATATAGATTTTCGTATACAGGACTATCACCTCGTATCGTTGCACTTTCCAGAGCATTCTACTAATCACAATAAAGCTTAAGGGCTGTTTCGATTTCGCTCGCCGCTACTTTCGAAATCTCGGTTGATTTCTGTTCCTACGGGTACTTAGATGTTTCAGTTCTCCGCGTTCGCCTCGTTAACCTATGTATTCAGTTAACGATACCTATTAATAGGTGGGTTTCCCCATTCGGAAATCTTAGTCTCAAGTGCTTTTTACTAGCTCGACTAAGCTTATCGCAAGTTAATACGTCCTTCATCGCCTCCAACTGCCAAGGCATCCACCGTGTACGCTTAGTCACTTAACCATACAACCCAAAATGTTCTTGCTTGGTCTTTTTAATTTATCCTGCCTTGTCCTCTGATTTTGCTCGCTCACATAACTCGTTATGCTTGCGTCGACAAAATATTCGGTGGCGTTGTCTAAATCAAAAATCCACAGCGCAATAACGCCTTAGATTATATTAATCTGATGACAGTTAACTTCGCCAGAAGTTAATGTTTTGAATACTAAAGTAGATGCCAATCATTTATTACCTATTAATAAGTAATTAATAAATTGGCACGAATGATACTGCTATCATTCTTTTCTTTTACTTTTTGAAAACTCTTAATACATGTTTTATAAACATCTATTAGAATTTTTATATCAGCTTTCCAAATTTTTAAAGAGCACATAAACGAATCACCCCTAAAGGTAACGCGCTTAATAATCATC
>NZ_NQMR01000244.1 GCF_002276045.1 Pseudoalteromonas sp. NBT06-2
CTAAAAGATTTCAATATTGCAGACCACTTCCTTGCAAAGAAGTGGTGGGTCTGAGTAGATTTGAACTACCGACCTCACCCTTATCAGGGGTGCGCTCTAACCAACTGAGCTACAGACCCACAATATTTATACATTCTCATTTACGTAATCATCTGTGTGGACACTGGCATGCAAACCAGTTCTTTCGTATAAGGAGGTGATCCAGCCCCAGGTTCCCCTAGGGCTACCTTGTTACGACTTCACCCCAGTCATGAATCACTCCGTGGTGACCGTCCTCTGCAAGCAGTTAGACTAGCCACTTCTGGAGCAACCCACTCCCATGGTGTGACGGGCGGTGTGTACAAGGCCCGGGAACGTATTCACCGCGGCATTCTGATCCGCGATTACTAGCGATTCCGACTTCATGGAGTCGAGTTGCAGACTCCAATCCGGACTACGACAGGCTTTAAGTGATTCGCTTACCCTCGCGAGTTCGCTGCACTCTGTACCTGCCATTGTAGCACGTGTGTAGCCCT
>NZ_NQMR01000246.1 GCF_002276045.1 Pseudoalteromonas sp. NBT06-2
CCGCTCGTCAGCAGATAGCAAGCTATCTCTGTTACCGCTCGACTTGCATGTGTTAGGCCTGCCGCCAGCGTTCAATCTGAGCCATGATCAAACTCTTCAATTAAAAGTTTTTTGTCTTTACCTATAAATAGACAAGACAGCTCAATGAATTCTGTTTTTGATATAATTAAGTAAACTTAATTACGTCGCATATGACTGTGTAGTCACTCGCTCTTTCCTAAAAGGATTAAGTGAACAGATTTTAATGAGACTCTAATTTT
>NZ_NQMR01000247.1 GCF_002276045.1 Pseudoalteromonas sp. NBT06-2
CTTAATACATATCAAATACCAGTGTGTAATATTTGAGTTATTTCTTTTTTGTAAGAGCCTATCAGGAACGATAAAGAGGATTATGCGCCAAACTATGCTTCACTCTTGTGCTCAACAGCCCTCTCTGTAAGTAATTATAAATAAATCAATGAGCGATTAGTATTGATAGATACCCAGTACCCTTTACGGGTACATGGTTATTTGGTATATTAGCGTCTTGTTTAATTCAATTGCTAGGTGTTGCTAATAATGAAGTTTAAAGTTACGTGCTGTGCTCTATTTATTTCGATTTTTATAAATAGTGCTCAGGGTGCTCAACAATGTGAGATTGTTGATGAAGATATAAGTGCAAAAGTTGATGAAGTTAATATGGAAATTGAGGAGCAGTTCGCTGATATTGTCGTTTCTTCTCATGAACTACCTGAGCTTAGGTTCAGTAATGTAGGTCTCGGTCTTGATATCATGCAAGGAGTTGGAAAGCTTGGTATGCTCGCTGGCTTAGGCATGGGGATATATGAATTAGAAGATGGGATTATAAACCATAAGACATCATCACTCGTTAATGGCAGTCTTTCTATTGCTTCAATTGTTGCTCCTGAAATAGTCAGCTCGATAACGACAGAGCTAATATCAGCAGATATAGGTGCTATTACTGGTGGTGCTAGCGCCTTGATTCTTGCTGAGGGAATGAATATTGCTAGCGGTATTTCATCAGATAAGATGATAGACAAAGTAAAGCAACACAATTCAGATACTGCGGAACACTATAAAAAAACCGTTCGTTTATTAGAAAAATCTCTTGATGATACAAAACTTGTGATATCTGGTGATGGAGATGAATATTACAAAGTGACAAATGAACATTTTGCAAATGTAGTTGTGGAATTGACCAAAAAGGGAATTGAAAAATTTACGAATGGTATTTTTTTAAAAGCATTTGAAAAGAATGCGCATAAAACTTATAGAGAAAGAAGAAATGAGAACATTCTTTATCATTTAGAAGGTAAAGATGTAGCTAATAATGATGGGTTAATTGAAGAACTTAAAAAAGTTAGATATTTGTTAGATGAAGAATACAGAGTCAACTCATATTTTGTTCCTTATGCAGGTACGTATGACCTAAGCCTGCATTATTTTATTAATATATGGAACCCAAGAAGAGAGCTTACAGAAGAAGAAATACTGAAATTTGCAAAAAATCCTGTACTTTATTCTACAGGGTTCTATGAAGAGTATAAACCACTACTTGGCTGGAGTAGGACTAAAAATGAATTGATTTTTGGTATGGTTGATAAAATGATGGATGATAAGGTGTCTTTATTTAAAGATTATCATACGGTATCTAAATATATCATTAATGAATATCCAACGATTCAGCATAAAATGCTTAAAAAATATAATCAAACTATCGATACTCAGTATGCATGGTTGAGACTTGGAGAGGAAATTTTAGATCATATTGATTACTCTAGTGAGGAATCTCAGAGGGATGCTGAATGGGCATTTAGAATTCTAATGCCATTTATAGAAGTTTTTGCTGAAAGTTCGATTGATAAAAAGATCATTAAATCTATTCAAGTGTCTACGATGACAAGTTCATTTGTGAGTGAGTTGATTAATTCTGGAGTAGACATCACATCAAATGACGCAAAAAATGACGTCATGAAATTAGCTAACAAGTTAGGTTTTCCTGCATCGATTAAGAATAACCTTTCTGCTGATTTTGAAAAAGTAAAGAGTTTAACCTTGAGTCGTAGGCTTAAGGCTAATGACATCAAGCCTCTTGTGTTAACAGAGGATGAAATATCACGTCATATAGCTGAAACACAAAAACTTATCGATGATGGTTATTTGAAAAGTCGTCTCGATACAGAAATTAATAGTTTAATTAAAGAGAAGGTATTGCCTAATTTTCAAGGCGGATATAAGCGTATACCTGAAACGGCACAGGATATGTCGAGATATCATTGGGCTTATGAAAAATCGGTGATTAGCATACTTGATCGATATATATTACAGTTTGAAAAAAAGATTACTGATGATGGACTGGAAAGATTAATAACAGAATTACATATAAATTATAATGCCTTTATGAATAACAATAACGTTATATCACCTAAAGATAAGTGGATCAACTTCTCTACATTAGGACAAACCGAGAATGAAAATATAAGCTTAATTGATTTTCTTTCTAAACATATCAAATTTGCTCCTAGCTTGGTAGATGAAATTTTAGAAAAGGCGACTGTAAACTTTGTATCAATGAGGAATAATTCAATACCTTATTTTAGCATAGGAGATCATAATTATTATTTGGGGACCGATATCCCTCTTTCAAGTTTAGATGGGTCTCAGTTTAGTGTTTGGAGTGAAAGCAGATCTAATGGACAATATATTGATTCGTTGTACAAGATTACCATTGACAGTAATACAAAATTATCTGATTTGATTTTCGATAGTAGTCCAAGTCATGTAATTACAAGCTTAGCTATTTACGATAAAGATAACAATAAAATAGGGGGGCCTGGTACTCAGTCAATTTATTGGTGGGGTCATCGCAATACAGCTTCTCCAACTCCTCCTGACGACTATCAATATAAGGGTATGAGGGTTAATAAATAGTAATCTAAAAGTTTAATAACGTATGTAATAGTTATTCAAGAAACTGAGTCACCATCCACATTTAATAATAAATAGATTCACAGCTTTTTTTAGCTGTGGCTCTTCTAGTATAACGTTAATTTGTATAGTGAGTTTAGGATGAACTCTAAACATATATAAAAGTTATTGAGATTTAACTTTATAGGAATTTAATAAAATCATGTATAAAAAATCACAACTGAATATAGTGATTATCATCTTAGCTTTAATTTATTCTACAGCAGCATTTAGTGGGCACTGTGTCAGTGATAAAAGTCGTAATAGTCAAGATTTTGGAGGTATCGTAGAATCTATCGAGAGTAATAAAAATACAGAGCTTGATGTGCAAAGGTTGGTGGATATAGTTACGAAATCAAATGCTGATGAGATCCAAGCGTTACGTAATTATATAAAGGGTGATAGGGGGATATTAATATCACTTAGACCGTAGGTAAATAGCGCACAGAAGTTACCTTTATTTTAGCTCATGTTATTAATATTTGTACAGCGCACTTGATGGTAAGAAATTTTAATATTTTTAACAAATGGAGACAAAGATGACACAAGTCACTCTTGAATGTAAGACAATAAGTATATCAAGTTATTTGAAAAATTTAATTATATTTATTCTATTAATGTTAACTACTAATGTTGTTTACGCTATTTCTCTTGAAGATAGTTTTGATGATATTATTCTTAGAGGTAAAAAACCTGTGATAATTCTAATTGACTTACAAGAATCATATGATTTTAGTAAGACAGGAAGGTTACAAAATGTAATAGACTTGGTAAACAAAGCTCAGGAAAATAAAGCGAGACTTATACAAATTAATTATGGGAAAAGTCCTACAGAAGCAACATTGCGTTCGCAATTACTTAGAAGAAGGTATGAATATTACTTAAAAGAAGCTAGAGATGCATTTACTCCATTAACATGTACAACTAGGCCTTGCTGGAATCGTACTACTTCACTTGATGAATTATTGAATTCAGAAACGGATGAAATTATTTTAGCAGGTGTATCTGATGCATGTTGTGTATTAAAAACGGCTAAAAGTGCATTAGAAAGGGGCTTTAAAGTTCATTTATCTAGGGGCGAAAAAGATGGGAATGCATATTTATGGAAGAGACTTGAGGATGATTATCCAGAGAAGCTGACTATAGTATCTAGTAAGCCTTGTCAATGGTGAAAATGGGTCCTGCAAATAATTATATGTAATTTTTCACCAGTCTAAATTCAATGATAAACCGATCCTCAGCTGCTTTTGGTTGTGGATCGTGATCGATTCTTTAAACCCTAAATTAAGAGAAAGTACTGATAATGAAATATAAAACGATACTAATAGGTCTATCTTTTCTATTGGTAGTGATAAGTCATTTTACATATGCAATTCCCGGTTGTATCCAGATACCTGCTGTAAAACAGAATGTTACATTAAAAGATAAAGTGGCACTCGTTAAACGAAAATTGAAAATGAGAAAGATCGCCTCATTAAATGATAATGAAGATGCTATAACAAATTCCAGCGGAACATGTACAGCATGCTCAAAAGCGACTTTTAAGTATTTGGAAGCTAAGGTGCCTTATAGCGATACTAAAGCTACCCTACTAGATGACCCTGAAGCTCCTCAAAACTTTGTTGATACTGTGGCTAGTATTCAAGATTTCTTAAAAGAAAAAGGTTTAGATTATAAACAGATTAGTAGTAGGAAAGGGATGAATAGACAGCAAGCTTTAGCATATTTGGATAAGGATAAATTTCAGCCGGGTAGAACGGCACTTGTAAGTGTGGTGCTAGATATTAATGGCGAAGAAGCACCGCACCTTTTTCTTGTTTTAAAAGGAACCGGCAGCGAAAATCCATCCTTTAAGGCAATTGAGATGAGGGGAAGAGCTAGATTTGATGCAGCAAAGGAAGTTGATCTTCGTAGCACACTTAACTCAACAGATGGATCTTGGTATAAATATACTCTAAATGAAAAGACTCCAAATGAGAATAAATATGAACTTAAAATTAAAGATTTTAAGATAGGTGTAATGTTTTTCGAGAAACCGTTTTAATTCCTAGCTCCTTTAGTTACTAAACCCTAACCTATTCAGGCTAGGGTTTAAGTTAAAGTGGTGATTATTTTTATATTCTTGTTTTGTAAGTCTAAGCTGTATTAACATTTGGTTTTAATATACACGGTTTGGCCAAAAAATGCGCTACAAGAGTGTAAACAGAAAAAGGTACTTGTCTTAGAGTTGTGCAACAGCTACTATTTGGCTATAGCAATGTGTTTGGTGGCGTTTTCCCAACAATGGGAGTACGTGGGTTGAGCTTGTAGCATTTACCAAGAACAAATGTAGCGCATAGATATCAGTAGTCAC
>NZ_NQMR01000248.1 GCF_002276045.1 Pseudoalteromonas sp. NBT06-2
TTTGCTATTTATTCATGGATGGCAACATTGAGCCTGAAGTAGTCAAAAATGGAGGCTAATATTCAGCTCTATTTAAGTCGGCTAGGATACGAAAGCAGACGTAAGGCTTGGTTTATCTATAGGCAAGCGACATTTCAGTAATTCAGAACGATTAGCTTGAACGATAAGAACTAGAAATGACTGTTTAGCACTTATCGTTAGTTACGGGTTATATGGCCATTCAATTTTTCTTAACTCACCAGTCTTAATATTATATTGGATTGCGGGAATTCGCTCTCCAATATGGCCATTGAAAGAACCACTAAAATAAGAACCTGTGTATACAAAATGACAATATATGTCTTCTGATTCAGTTAAAGCAGTAATTTGACCTGCATTTCTAGCCCATTCATCACTAGAAACACTCCCGTCCCAACCATTTGTTGCTGTAATAAATCCCAATGGTATATTTTGTCCTTGTAATAAATCAGCCCAAATCGTCACACAATCACTTTCAAATGCAGTATCTAGATTGTTTCCTCCAGCAGGATAGCCTTTTAGTGAAGGTATACTTACAGAATTACCGAAAGTGCCACTTGGCATTCCTTTCGCTAACCAAGACAAGTGATACATTTTAGCCGCACTTCTTAAGGCAGCAAAGTGAGCATCAAATACTGCTTTTTCTGCCTCTTTTTTGAAGTTTATATACTTAGGTAAAGCTGTTGAAGCCAGAATTCCCAAAATGATTATAACAATGATAAGTTCGATTAATGTAAAGCCTTTCACATTAGTCATTAATAATATCCATACTCTCAAATTTATTATGAGGGAACTATACGGTTTTTATAGTAAAAAATTTAATATAACTATTCTATCAGAAAACCAAATTAACTATTGGGTTTAATTATAGCAACATAAGCGGGAGACTGTTAATTTCAACCTAGCTAACGTCCGCTTCTGGCATCTGAAGTCATAAGGTATTCTTTGATACTAATGACCGCTTTGTCGGAATAGCAATCGTTAACGAGACTGATGCCAACGGCAGCTATTCGTTCTGAGCCGAATTTTGTAAAAGTGCAATAAGAGGAGATTTAAGTGTAATTCGCCTCTACCACTTTATCATTTCTGTTTGATAATATAACAAGTGTTATTTTTGTGCTTTTAAAGTTATATCTAATTCGGTACGAAGATTTCCAGCTTCATTTTTACCCATAAAAATATCCAATGATTTTTCATAAAGATCACCATAAGGCTCCTGTACTTCAAGCCAGTGAATGCCGACAAGTGATTTAAGTGTAGAGCTTAATTTCACAGATAAATTTACGTTACTAGTTTCATAACTATTTGAGAAAAAAACAGTCATATCTGTCGAGCCTAGATAATTAGGGTGTGAGTACTCTGATAGGGTGTCGTATAGTGATCGAAAATTATTAATTTTCTTATCCGCCTCATCAATGAACTTCATGACATTTATACTTTCTATATTAACAGATGTATTTTTATTATGAGGTGAATGACCCATCATCAGTCTTTCGACAAAGTCAAATAAAGACTTTACATCTTTTCCATTTACAAACTTATTAAGTTTAATATTAATGAATAACAAAACTGATAATGTTTCTAGTGTTGTTCTTGATAAACATAAACCAGATATAAATTTCTTACATTTATATAGCTCGTATGAACTATTAAGTAATTCAAAATACCTGTAAGCCAAAGCTTCCCTAACGCAGTCTAATCGATGTAATATTTTATATTCAATACCAGGGTCTAGAGGGCTTATTTTATTTCGTAAAAGATTCTCTTCAATTATTTTTGATTTATCCATTGATAAATCGACATCATCTTTAGGCATTTACTCGTATTCTAAATTTCTGATAATTTACTATATAATGCATTTAAAATTGGCATGATTCAAATCTGCGGTATTTGGGTATTATTCATATTTTTTATAATAGCTTTTCATATAAATAGAGCTGCCAATCAGACTGAATTTTGTCCAAAAACGAGTTTGAACGACCGTCTCTTCTTCGCTCTGAGCCGAACTTCGCAAAAGTGCCATTTTGAGCCGTTCGACTTAAACTTAAGGTCATAATGACAACGGACATTACCATAACTCATTTCTGAACATTTCTAAGTGAGGACATACAAACACTCTAACTTTTAACAATGCTCAAAGTATGACAAACAAGCGTCCAGCTTATTTGTGACAAAGCAAACTTTCTAAATAACAACAGCCTCTTTCAGTGGATATTGTTTAACAAGCTGCTCATAGGTCCCTATACTTAAGTTATTTGCTGGAACGCCAATTTGTTCGAGTATAGATCTGTGTGCAATTGCCTCGCCTTGGCTGTATGAGTAACACTGCCAGCGAGCATCTGGATGCTGATGCACAATACGTGAAAAATAAGGAATGTCTATTTTATTGAGTGAATGGCCAATTACGGTAATCACTGATATATCCTCACTATTTTTTAGCAAAGGGTTCAGCCTGTCTCTTATAATATCATCGACGGGTTTTTGAAGAGCTTCTAATACTTTCCGACCATTATTTATTGCTTCCGTATAATAACTATCTTCTTCAGCCCTTGCATGAGTCACGGCTTCTGTGTGACCAAAAATCAATAGACTCGCTTGCCCTACGCTACCGTGAATATGATAAACGTTCTCCTCCGGAATTTTGTAAAACTGTTGTAATGTAGAGGTATAGTTGAAGCTAATGAATTGAGCTGTATCTGGGAACGTCATTTGCTGAACCGAACTCTCTAGGTTTATGCTCTTGATCCATCCAGTAAAGTTACGTGTTATATCTTGGACAATTTCGATGCTAAAATTATCTACTGCGTCTTCAAGTCCATACATCTGCTGCGTTGGAAAATCATCCCCAGAGAAATCCATAAAATCGTTTTCACTTACCAAAATAGATTCATCAAATTGACCTAGCACATTTTCAAAGTCACTCCAAAGTTCTTCTTCTTCCAAACCACTTGGGAAGTAGTGCTCGATTTGATCGAGATATCCACTGTATTGCTTGTAAAAATCTTTGTAATTTGTAGGCATTTTATGCCACAAGTCAAAGCCATTGCCGATAATGAATAAATGATTGGATCTCACGAAAATATATCTTACGGCAGTGCAGAGAATCAATAGTTTTTTTGCGTGTGCGCTAAATTTATCACTTTAGCAAAAATAAGGTGTTATTACATGAGGAGTCCAAGCGTTTTAACACAAAAAGGGACAGGAAATAGTTTATTGAGTGTCTGCTTAGTAGAATTTAATTATATACCTTAAAATTTGCTGATTGTCTCTAATTCGCTCTTTGCCGAAATTCGGCTACGTGCCATAAGCAGACCTTCAGAAACTTTCATTTAAAAGCTGCTCAGAGCCTATTGCAGTCGTTACTGAAGAGCCAAATCATCCATGATAAATATCACTTAGGTACGAAGCTGTAATTTCATTAATTATTTTTAAGACTTTTCTATTTAATTGACAAGCAAAATAAAGGTTTTATAGTCGGTTAGCGTTTAACAAATAGCAAAAGGAATATTGAGTGAAAATTATTACATTGTGCATTTTTTTTGAATTACTTCTAGTGAATTCGAATGCGACTTCATCTTCACTAACAAAGGGAAATCTTCAAGCAACTGAAAAAAGTGAACAACAGAGGTTAGCAGAATTTGATCTGTGGATTGATAGCCTAGATGTAGAAAAAGAAATCAGTGGAACCTTTCTTTATGCTCGCAATGGCAAAGTACTATATAGCAAAGCTGTTGGTAAACTTCATCCACATAAAAACACTCCAATAACAATCGATTCATCTTTCAATCTTGCCTCAGTCTCAAAGCAATTTACAGCCTTTGGGATCATGCTCCTCAAATATCAAGGTAAATTAAAATATGACGACAATGTGCAAAATATTTTAAAAGAATTTCCTTATCCAAATATTACTGTACGTCAGTTACTTAATCACACATCTGGATTAATAGATTATGAAGAACTGTCCGATATTTATTGGGATAAGCAAGCTTTTACAAATCAAGATATGCTGAATTTGTTCAGTATTCATAAGCCTAAATTGGATTTCGCTCCTAATACTAAATTTGAATACAGTAATACTGGATATGTCATACTTGCCGCCATTATAGAAAGATTATCTAATCAGTCATTGGAAGATCTTTCATATCAGAATATTTTTCAACCACTTAATATGTCAAATTCCCGCGTCTTTACCATTTTATCTAAACAAACAGAGTTTCCGTCTAGAGTTTTTGGCCAAGATAAGGGTGAACTACTCGATTTGTATAAAATTGAAGGTGTGACAGGTGATGGTTCTGTTTATTCCACTGTTGGCGATCTTTTGAAATGGCATAGGGCACTACTGAATAATACATTGCTACCAGAATCAGAAAAACAAGAAGCATTAAGGCATTCCTCGCTGGTTGACGGCTCAACCTATAATTATAATTTTGGTTGGATTGTTGATAGTAAATCGTCTCATAAAATGACTCATGATGGTGGTTGGGTTGGATTTAGAACTTTTTTGACTCGAAATGATAAAGATGACGAAATATTAGTATTTCTGACAAACAATCTTTATGGGGTTCAATTTCAAGAACTTCTTAAAAGATTTTACTCATCAGTTGATGCAGATATTGTTTACGCAACAGGTGATTTTACTCTTTGTGGAAAGAACTCAACTTCCTCAAAATGCAATTAAGGAGACGGATGTTGAGGTTCGTTTTAACTTGATCATTTACATATATGAAATGTCTTCTAGTATGAAGGTTTATTCGGTAGCGGTGAAACAACTGTAGATTGCTCTAAAATTCCTGTCAAAATATTTTAGATAATGTCCACTTTGTCGGAAGCAATGTCATTAACTTAAGGTTAAATTACGTATTTACAATGAGTTAGCTAGTTGTTAAGTAACTTCTCAAAAAGCAGTGGTAACC
>NZ_NQMR01000249.1 GCF_002276045.1 Pseudoalteromonas sp. NBT06-2
GGTCACTTAGGTGGCCTTTTTTATTGTCTGTTATTTATTTTGTTTTTTGTCGTTCAAATCAGCTTACCCGAATATTCAATTAGCCCATTTTTTGGAATTAGACTCAGGTATATTCATGCACCACTCAATAAAAGGAAGTACCTGAATACATAGATCAAATAGAGCAAGTAAAAAAATTAATATAAAAAATAAAAATTAGTCACAAGTATAAGCTAGCTCAAATGAAAGAGTTAATTGCAAATAAGATTATGATTAAAAGGCAGACTGAAGCTCTGTCCACTACATTAGTAAATGTCACCACTTTGTAAGCTTTTTGTGCATACATTACTGACACATTGTACAGCTGGTTTATTTATATGTTGGCAAATACTTATCATTTGATTCTTTTCATTAAATATTTTTTCAGCAACGGTGATATTCGATGCGAGTGCTTTAGCTTGCTCTGAATCTACATGTTTATTTGAAAAAATAGCATATTGGCTTGGGCCTCCACATGCTCTACTACCAATTGCAATAACTTGGCATTGGTTAGACGTATCACATTCTTTATTGGTTATTAAAGTTTGAAACTCAGCCTTTTTTTCATTTAAGCTATCGGCTGTTATGGTTTCGAGTTTTTGTTTATTATTATCGACTTTTACTATCTTTATTTTTTCTTTAACCTCAATAGAAGTTTGTTGTTTATCATCACAGGCGGTTAAAGCAAGCATAAAAGGAAGCGCTAAATTTAGATATTTTAAATTCATGAAAAAAAGACCTATTTGAAAAATATAATTAACTGTATCATATTAAAACTGATTATAATTTTTCATTATATGTATTTAAATTGAATGGTGTGATGTGATTTTAAATTTTATTTATATTTTGTTGTTTGCACTATTTGGTATGACCGCAACTTATTTTGTACGCTTTTTTTATGAGTTTTGGTTTAAAAACCAGATGAGAAGCCTTTATATCATTAAGGCTGCTGTTTGTACTACATTATGTCTTATTTGTTATGGAGTGATATTTTTCTTAGTGTAGGAAAAGTGAGAGATTAAAGCTCTCCTTAACATCATAATATACGAAGTTAAGGAGTGTAGATCTTTAAAGTGTTACGTAGTTGTAATAATAAACCTTTAGAGCTTATTTATTTTCATTAAGCCAAATAGCAACTTGCTTAGTAAAGTAAGTTAAAATACCATCGGCACCAGCGCGTTTAAAGGCTAATAAAGACTCCATAATACAAGGTCTTTCAGCTAACCAACCATTTTGAATCGCTGCCATATGCATCGCATATTCACCGCTCACTTGGTAAGCGAAGGTTGGTACACCAAACTCATCTTTAACACGACGTACGATATCAAGATATGGCATACCAGGCTTTACCATTACCATGTCAGCACCTTCTTGTAAGTCTAAAGCAACTTCTCTTAATGCTTCATCTGAGTTTGCAGGATCCATTTGATAGGTTTTCTTATCAGCTCCTTTAAGATTACCGGCAGATCCTACAGCATCTCTAAATGGTCCATAGTAACTTGATGCATATTTTGCTGAGTAAGCCATAATACGAGTATGTATAAATCCTGCTGCTTCTAATGCTTCACGTATAGCTCCAATTCTGCCATCCATCATATCTGATGGCGCAACAACATCTGCTCCCGCTTGTGCTTGTGACAATGCTTGTTTTATTAAAATTTCAGTTGTTACATCATTAATAACGTAATTTTTTTCATCGATAATACCATCTTGTCCATGTACGGTGAAAGGATCTAATGCTACATCTGTGATTACGCCAATCTCAGGTACTTCAGCTTTTAATGCGCGAACGGTTCTTTGAACTAAACCTTCAGGGTTGTAAGATTCTTCAGCTAAAAGTGATTTCTTATCACTTGGCGTAACCGGGAAAATGGCAATAGCAGGTACACCTAGCTGTGATAACTGTTTAGCTTCTTCGATAAGTAAATCTATTGAAATACGTTCAATACCAGGCATTGATTCGATTGCTTCACGGCGATTTTTTCCTTCTAATACAAAAACAGGATAAATAAGGTCCTTTACTGTTAGGATGTTTTCACTCATTAATCTACGTGAAAAATCATCTCTTCGCATTCTACGCATTCGAGAATATGGAAATAAATCTAAACCTGATTGTGCCATGTGTTTTACCTATTGTGGATTATCTGTCATTAAAACTGATCTGCGGAAGATAAAACTCGATTCCTGCCAGTTTCTTTTGCTTTGTATAATGCTTTATCTGCTAATGCTGTATGTTGATTTGGATCTTGATTTAATTCAGCTATTGCACTATGTACTCCAGCACTAATTGTCATTTCTATTATACCAGCAGAAGTATGTATTTTTGCAGCTTCAATTTTTTTTCTAATTGACTCAGCAACAGCGATAGCACCTTGTGTTGGAGTATTCGGTAAAATAATAGAAAATTCCTCGCCACCATAGCGGCAGGCTTCATCACTAGGACGTTGTAAGCTTTCTTTTATTGTATTAGCTACAAATTTGATTGCTTCATCACCAGCTAAATGACCTAAAGAATCATTAATTATTTTAAAGTGATCTATATCTAACATCAAAATTGCGAGCTGTTTTTGCTCCCTACGAGAACGTCGAAACTCCATAGCAAGTTTTTTATCAAAATAAAGTCGATTGCGAATGCTGGTTAAAGCGTCGTGCGTATTTTTCTCTTCTAATTCTCTATTTTTTTCTTCTAATTCCCGCAGTGTTATTTCTAGTTCAAAAGTACGTTCTTGAATTTTACTTTCTAAACCTTGTTGCGCTTGATTTTGAATTTTTAGCTTTTCTTCTAATAATTTATCTTTAGCCCTTACCTCTGCAATCAGTTGATGTTGCTGTTGTGCTTTTTCATCTCTTTGTGTTATGAACTGAACAATTAGTAAGTAGGAAATAATAAAGCTACTCGATAAAAAGCAAACGATTAAAATGGACTGTATTGTCAAGGTTGAAAAAATAATGTCATTAAATAATAAAATACCATGCACTAAAGTTAAGAAAATAGGAAATAGGTAGGCAAAAACTGTTTTAGCATGTTTTGTTTTTTTGTTTATGTGCAAACTTGTAATAACTAAATAAACCCCCATATTTATTAAGCCTATGGTAAAACTCATTATTAAGCTGTTTGAATAACTAAGCCAAGGATTCAAACACATTATAATGATAGTAAGACCAAAGGATATACGTAAGACTGTTAGGTGTTTTTTATTATTTTTAGCTAAATATAATAGTTTTTCGGTGATTGGGTTAAGTAAAGTTACGGCACATAAAAGTAATGTTGATATATTAATTTGTTGCAGCCAAAAGGCATCTAAGTTGAAATATCGATAACTTAGTCCAAAATATCCGGTTAATACCGCCCAAAGACAAGTAATGTATAAGCTACCCATTAAAAATAAACTATTTCGAGTTAATAGACTGATAAGTAAGTTACTTATTATTAATGCAAATAAGAACCCTAATAATAAACCTATAAGTAAGTTGAATTTACTTTTATGTTGTACATAACGTTCAGGTGTCCATACACTCAAAGGGAGTTTTAAAGTTCCTTCGCTTTGAGCTTCGAGATAAATATTATTATGACTATTAGCGGCTAGGGATATGCTAAATAATAAAGATTCATCTTTGATAGTTCTTCTTGAAATAGGTTGTGTATCACCAATAGTATGGTATTGAATTACCTTTTCTTTGGTGATTTGATAAAGTGAAAGCTTATCAATTAGAGGGTTACTTAGAACTACAAATATTTTCTTTGTTTCGTTTGTGCTATTGATTAAATTGAATTTCATCCATACAGGATTATTTTGTAGACCTAAGTTTAACAGCCCACCACGAGATTCTAACCATAGATGATTTTTTTGTAATAGAGCTGATTCTAGAGAATTAACAGATGTTGTATATGAATACTCGATAGGTTTTTGATAATTAAATTGCGTATTGATATCAATATTGCTTGCCCATAAATCACCTGACTGTAAACAAGTCAGAAAAATGAAAAATATGGTAAGCAAATATTTAGGCATACTCATTCCTTTGCACCGAGATAAGCTTATTTTACACGCTTAACTCGGATTGTTTTATTGGACCCCATTTTTTTTAATAAAAAGGAGTTCAAAGCACCCCGCATAATAATGACTTCATTATCTGCTTTAACTCTAAAATCATTAGTACCTAACTGGCGCCAAACTTGACCATTAGTGAGTGTCACAATAAGTTCTCCATGAAGACTTTCTTTTACTTTTTTGACCGCTGCTACTTGCTCTTTTTCAGCATTAACTGAAATGTTTTTGTGTTCCAAACCAAATTTGTCAGTTTTACTTTCAACTTTTTTTTGTTCAGTTTTTATTGGCATTTTAACGTTTGAAACATCTATGCTTTTGCCTGCTATTATTTGGTCGTAACAAACAAGTCTTTTGAAGTCATTTTCTATCATACTACAGGCTTTTAATGCTTGAGTATTCACCTCTTGAGCAAAACTGTTAGCGGATAATAGCACTAATAAAGATAAGGTTAGTTTTTTCATTTAATTCTCTTGTTCAGTTGGTTCTTGTTTTTTACTACTAAATGATGCCAAAAGTAGCCCTAACTCAAATAATGCTAGCATTGGAATGGCTAATAATGTCTGAGATAAAATATCTGGCGGTGTTAAAAACATTGCTACAACAAAAGCAGCGACAATTATATATGGACGCTTTTCTTTTAAGCTTTGTACATCTGTTGCACCGCTCCAACACAGTAGCATAATTGCTACAGGAATTTCGAACGTTATGCCAAATGCAAAAAATAATTTTAAAACAAAACCTAAATAGCTACTTATATCTGGGCTTAGCGTCATCATATCTGGGCCTACGCCAGTGAAAAATCCGAGAATAATTGGTAATACGAT
>NZ_NQMR01000025.1 GCF_002276045.1 Pseudoalteromonas sp. NBT06-2
GCACTTTTGCGAAGTTCAGCTCATAGCGAATAACGGCCGTTTAAAATTGTAATATCACCATGTAAAATACAAGACCTGAACCCATTTGAGTGTTCTCAGTTTTATGGGTTAATGATTTCTTTATTTAGCCACTGTTCGAAAAAAGTTAAAAATACATTTACCTGCATTGGCATATACTGTCTACTGGCATATATAGCTTGAACACCGACCACTTCGGTATCACTATGACTAAGTCCTCGTACATATTCATCTAGTAGCAATACGAGCTTGTTGTTAGATAGGTCTCTTTTTATGTCAATTAATGACTTAAAAGCAATGCCAAAACCTTGAACAGCCCAACGCCTAATGACCTCACCGTCTGAACATGACAAATGCGGCTCTACCTTTATTGATTGTCGTTTGTTATTAACTTCAAAATGCCAATCATTTAATGGTTGACCAGAGCGTTCGAGAATCAAACAACGGTGATGCAATAGGTCTTCTGGATGTCGGGGTGATCCGTTGTGTTTTATGTAGTCAGGAGAGGCGCACAACACTCGCCGATTTTGAACTAAAGGTCTGCTGATAAGATTACTGTCTGATAAGTTACCGAATCTAAAGGCAATATCAACGCCTTGATCAATGATGTTGATTAAGCCGTCAGATAACATTAAATGAGGAGAAATATTAGGATGGTTACTGGTAAATTCAGCAAGTGCTGGTGCAACATATTGTCGGCCGAAATCAGAAGTTGCGGATATTCGTAAGTGTCCTCGCAATGTGTTTTGCGAGTCTTGTATCATATTTTCAGTATTTTCGACTTCTTCAATTACCCTTAAACAGCCACTATAAAAACGCTCACCAGCATCGGTTAACGAGATACTTCGTGTATTTCGAGTCAACAACCTTGTGCCGTAACGTTTTTCAATTTGGTTAATGCGTGCCGTCATACTTGCAGGTGAAAGCCCTAATTTTCGTCCTGCTGCCGCTAGCCCTCCCGCTTTTACTACGTGAACGAACAACGCCATATCATCAATCTTCGTCATGATTCTTCAGTTTTTGTGAATAGTGATTTAACTCTACGAGCAATTATCAAATTAGTCAAAACAGTTAAACTGATTACATCGCTTTAAGGAGGTTGATATGCAATTAAATCACGCTTTACTGCTGGCATCTAATTTAGATGAAATGTCGCAGTTTTTAATACAGACACTTGGTTTGAAAGAGGGCCAACGTCCACCGTTTGGTTTTGCTGGTGTTTGGTTATATGACGAACTCAATGTGCCTTGTATTCATATTGTGGGGAGAAGTGACATTAACCCTGAGCAATCTTTTTATTTAGGACATGATAAAAAGCACAGTTCAACACAGAGCCTGCCAACGGTCGACCATTTAGCATTTTCCTCAAATGATTACCAAGGGCTTAAAGGTCGTTTGTTAACGTATAACGTGCCTTTTATTGAACGTGAGATACCCGAAGCCAACGAACACCAAATATTTATCACAGGTCCTGATGGCCTAAAAATCGAAATTCAATCTTCGAGAAACGACATTCATTAATGGGGTTAAGAATATGAAAAACGCATTATTTAACAAAGGCAAACTTGGAAACCTTAATACCAACAATAAAGTGGTGATGGCACCTATGACGCGTTCTCGTACAGCGCAACCCGGTGATATACCCACAGAGTTAATAGCTACTTACTATGCGCAAAGAGCAAGTGCTGGTTTTATAGTGTCAGAAGCGACACAAATTTCAGGGCAAGGTAAAGGCTACTCCTTTACACCGGGCATTTATACACAAGCACAAATTGACGGTTGGAAGAAAGTCACCAATGCTGTTCATGACAATGATGGCATTATTTTTTCTCAGCTTTGGCATGTTGGCCGGATGTCACACCCTGTGTTTCATCCTGATGGACTACCCGTTGCACCGAGCGCCTTAGCTCCAGATGCACAAGTGTGGGTAGTGGGTGATGATGGCATTGGCCGCATGCTCGACTGCCCTATTCCACGAGCGTTATCAAAACAAGAAATCAAAGGTATTGTTGAAGACTACCGCCAAGCGGCAGCTAACGCTATAGAAGCGGGATTTGACGGTGTAGAGGTACACGCAGGAAATGGTTATTTAATTGACCAATTTTTACGAACTACATCAAACAAACGCACTGACGATTATGGTGGAGGTTTAGAAAATCGCATTCGCTTTGCATTAGAAATAATTAAAACCATTAGTGATGAAATAGGCGCGGAGCGTACAGCGATAAGATTAGCACCATTTATTACCCAAAGAGGCATGAATGACCCAGAAGCAATCGATGCCATTTTGTTGTTAGCAAAATATTTTAATGAGTTGGGTATTGCTTATATTCACCTCGCCGAAGCAGACTGGGACGACGCTCCAACTGTAACAGAAACGTTTCGTCAGCAATTACGTGAAAATTTCTCTGGCGCAATTGTCGTAGCGGGTAATTACACATTAGATAAAGCGGACGAATTAATTAATAACAATTTAGTTGACTATGTTGCTTTTGGCCGGAAATTTCTAGCAAACCCTGATTTACCCTATCGACTAGCAAACAATTTACCACTCAATGACATTTCAGATCCAACTACCTTGTTCGGTGGTGATGATCGTGGTTACACCAATTATCCAGTTTATGGTAAGCAAATTTAAGGAGTTATCTATGAAAGCAATTGGCCTATATCGGTATTTACCGATAGAAAATGAGCAAGCATTACAAGACGTCGAAATCGCTAAGCCTTCAGCTTCTGGTTACGATTTACTGGTGAAAGTTAATGCTATTTCAGTTAATCCGGTTGATACCAAAATGCGAGCGCCTAAAGAAAAGCTTGAAACATCACCAAGAGTCTTAGGTTGGGATGCGGCAGGTATTGTTGAAGCGATTGGTGAGAAAGTAGGTAATAAAAAATAATAAAAAGGACAGACATAAAATTTAGCCGTCCAAAAAATGATTAGTCACAAAAATTTTGATCATTAATACCAATTAGGGGTGAAAACTAAGGAAGTTATTTTTTCATATCATGCTAATTTCAGTCAAAAGATTACTATAACTGGATTTTTGCCAACAAAACTCACCTTTAATCAAAAAGAGGGGAATATTTTTTGGTAGTATTAATTACTAACCTACGCCTTTATACCACTTATCTTTATGCTCATGTGCACATTTCAACAATGATGATCTTGAACCCGAAAAATTACCATATTGCCGCCTGAAAAACAAAATCGTATTTAACCAGCTATCTTGTTCAATATGCATCACTGTTAATATTTTAGGTTCACTCTCTGAAATTGAACCGCGTTTTTTTGGGTTGATCAGTCGCCCACTCCAATCTGCTAACTCTAAATAATCGTATAAAGTAAAAGGAATTGTACCATCATTCTGACTTGCCCCCTCATTCTGACTTGAACCAAATAGCAGTAATTTTAATGGTTGTTTAGGAACTGAAATTTCATTGTTTATATGCGATTTTTTTTCTTGTTTTTTAAAGGAAGCGAATTGCTTTATCCGCTCTTGAATCGATGTAAAATCGCTATCGGTCAGAGAGTTAGCCATTTTTGCCCTAATAGGGTTCAAATCAACATATATCATGCAACTCAGTATGGCTGTTTCATCTAGTAGTGCTTGTGACTTAAAACGCCCTTCCCAAAATTTACCTGTACAGTTATCTTCTTTATTTGCAGCTCTTGCAATGAATTCATTCAAGTTTTTCATAAACCAACTTATATCATAAAGTCGCTCCCGCCACTTTTGAACAAACATTTTAATACGATATAAACAAGCTGTATCTAGCTTTTCTCCTGCTAAATAGCGATTGACCAACACGTTACCATTATAAAGTTGGTACCAACGCTTAATAACTTCATCATCATCCCAGCTATTAGCTGCCAGCTTATTTACATTCAGAACAAGGTGATAATGATTACTCATGATAGCATAAGCTGCTATTTTAATTGAAAATACTGTTGAAAGGTGCTTGATACGATCCTGTATCCAAATACGTCTATGATCGAAGTTTTGTCCCGAATAACTATCATCACCGCATAAATACGAGCGACGTATACATCTGGAAATAACATGATAATAACTACTGGAAGTTAAATCTATTAAGTTACGCCTTGCTCTCGTCATGTTAGCCAACCAAACAAATTGAATACTATTCAATCATAGTTCAATATATCTAGATGGCCAAATTATATGCCTGTCTCTATATATTCTATTTAAAGAACCCCTCACCTTTTTTTAAGCTCATTTTTCAAAAAACTAGCTATTGAAATCAACCCTGCTTTATTTTTTATTTTATTCATTTCAGAAATAGTAAACCTTAAACCTATTAGTTCTGATTGCTTTTCAGCTTTTAGCTTAGGTTTTCTTCAAATTATACCTTTGATTTTGACATGTTTATGTAAATCCATATTTAATAAAGTTTGTTTTGAATTAACTTTAAAAGCAGCTAAATTATTTTTATTTGGCATATTTTGAATATATTAATTGGTAAATAGCATTAAATTGATTATTAACTTCTTTATATTGATATTTAGCTAATCCCGATAAATCCATTAATTGTGCTATAGACTTTTCTTGTTCAAAAATAACATCGAATACTGCAGAATATTTTAGAGGCAAAACTTTGATATCAGTTGAAAAGTGAGTTTTTATAGCATTTTTAATGTTTACTGCATCAATACTATTTCACCAATGGCTGAAATTATCTTTTTTACTTTTCTTTTTAAGCTTGGTAGTTATCACTATAATATTTTTATTTAACTGCATCACTTCAGCAATAGTGTTTAATCAAGCTTTTATTGACTTAACCTCATTATAAATAGGTATTAACACTAAATCTGATTGTTTTATTGCTGAGCTAATACTGAGAGATGATTTAGATATAGATCCTGCAAGATCAAATACTATATCAATATCATCAGGGATAAATGGGAATTCATCATTTAAATCTAAGCTTAGAAAATCTTCTTCAGGCAAGAAACCATCATAAATATGATAAGGCTCATTAGTCCCTATGCAGTAACCTTTATCTAAAGCAAAGTTTGTTGCTATAGGCGTTTTACCTGCAGATCACTTAGTACTATAAATTGTAATTTTCATAAAGTTGATTTTATTAAATAAATCACATTACTAGATATACTCAGAAATATTGATTTAGCAAATTAATTTATAAATATCAGTTGTTTTTGTTATTTCGAGTTACTAGAAATAATTGCTTTACTTGAATTTATAAAGTAGCTTACAATTTGTATTTTAAACGTACAAAATTATTTTATTATTGATAAATAAAGGACAATTACTCATGAGTAGATTAATTTTACCAATATTAATGTTCGCCTCCATTCCAGCCCTATCATTCGATATTAATATCTCCGCTACAACACCATTAGAAAATGAAAAGTATAAAGACAGTAAACTCTCAAATGCAACTCATGAGAATTTAACCTTAGAAGCTATTCATAACTTAAAAACAGAAACTTTAAACGGTAGAAATAAAAATGATTTATTGGAGCAAATTATTGCAGGAGTTCGTTGGAATGATGATCCCCAACGCCAATTAAAAAATCACAAACTAGACTCTCTTGCTTCATTTCTAGATTCTTGCAGTTCAAAAGTAAACTCAAAAATAGATGTTAATTGGGATATGTTTTATCGTTCTCACTGTGGGGATATGCAGTTTTTACATTCAATGGCCTCAAATAAAAATGAAACGGCTGATATAACAAAAAAACGCATGATGCTATGGGCTGAGTTTGCATATCAAATTGCCGTTGGCAGAATGCCTGATTCTTATCCTAAAAGGGATGATATGCCTCATGAGTTTTATTTCAAAAGTTTAGACTATATATTACCCGAAGATAGTGCTGCCCGATTAACCGATTTAATGATTAAACCTAATGGAGGTCGCAAACTTTGGAATGCGCGTTTAATGTTTTCCTTAGAATGTGATAGAGATTTAACCTTTTTCAATTTTAATAGCTGGACATCTGTTTCATGTGAACAAATATACTTAGATAAAGAAGAAGTTATGAATATGGCATTAGGTTCTCTTCTGCACATGATCGAAGATTCATACTCAAATAGCCATACTAAAAGACAGAATAATGCAATTACACAATTTGGATTTTATACAATGCAGAGTTCAAGTAAACATGGTAATGCCGATGAACAGTATTCAAAAGAAAATCATGGTAATAATTTAAATCAAGCTTTAATTAATGTAATAAATTTTGTTTTAAATGAAAGAGATTTTGGGGAAAAAAATCAATGGCCTAAATTACAAAGTATATTAAACAAAGTATTTGTTTTACATCCTAAAAATTATAAAGGTGAACCTAACCATCTCGGGTATGCTAAAAATTAATTAAGCTAATATATTCTAATTTTTTTTAAACTCATGTCTACCATGAGTTTTACCCTTATCAATATGACTTAATTGGTTAAGATCAGACTTTGCTTTCAATACTTTGATCTGCTTCGCTTCCTCTTGCGATAATAGCCCTAAAGATTTTGCTTCTTGGAGATCTGCGTAATTTAATGATTTAAATGCTTGTTTCAAGCTCTGCTCATTGATTTTTTGAGCTAGTTTTACTTCTTCAGATGTACCTAGTCTGTCAGACCATAGTTTATCATTATTATATTTAAGACTAAGCTCAATATTATTATTTGCATATAAAACAGATTTAAAAGCAACAATACGCTCTTCTAATGAATTATCTTTAGGATTAAAAATACTTGCTGAATTTGGCATAAACAAATATATATTGATTACTGTATAAACAATATTGAGCCTTTGCTAAGATAAATTCAAATACTTTTATTCTTTTTAATAAATATTTAGTGGTGTGATGGATCAACCTTTTTCAAAACAGCTTTGCGAATTGGCCGATAATATGGGTATTGCTCTTTACCAGCGATTTACTCAAGTTGAAGCTTCTCTATTTTTAAGGTGTCCTTTAGTTGAATTAGAAAACTTACAAAAGAAAAGAAAAATTGAGTTTATTCAAATAACAAATAATCAAACTGAGTTTTTTGGATATCAATTAATAGATTACGTACTAACGAATATAAAAGAGAAATCATCGCCTACAGGCCAACCATCAACTTCCGAGCGAATTCTATGCTCTAAAGAAGTTCAGGAGCTTACAGGGTTATCTCGAACTACAATTTGGCGATTAGAAAGAGCGGGGAAGTTTCCAGCCAGAGTTCCGTTACAATCAACACGAGTCGGTTGGCGAAACACAGAAGTACAACAATGGTTAATGCACCTAAAGTAACTTTTTGTAATTTGCTATTTCGATTTGTTAAATATGCCAGTCATAAGAATCGCCAAATTAATTAAGCAATCAAATTGCTTTTCACTTAATTTTTTGATTATAGTTGTACCTAATTCAACATGATCAAGGAACTTTCAAAATGAATAAAAAAAGAATAAAAAAATTAGTTGCCCTAAGTTTATTTTCATTTGCTACTAATCCTGTTTTCGCAGATGATTTAAAAATACCGAATAAAGAAGAAAGTCCTTCTAAAACAATCGAAGATAATGAAACTCCTGCAGAAAACACTACTTTTTTAAAAGAAATTGATTTTCTAAAAAGTATAACAACTAAGTCTACTCCATTAAATAAAGCGATTGAAGTGTTTGCTGATTATGCAAAAGAAGCTGTAGAAACAACCCGTGAAGATCAAGATAAAATTGAGGCCATGGCCAATAACCTTCTAAAAATCACTATTGAAATGCAAGGGTTAGATAATATAGATGATCTATTTATAACAAACATAAGGGCTAGATTACATTATTTAATCGATTGGTCATACAAGATAACACTAATAAAAAACAAAAAAGTTAGTAGAGATATTAAGACAAAAATGGTTCGTATGGCTACTTTAGCAGCAGAGCTAGTCGTTGCAGGAGAGAAAAATGAAACGCCTGAAAAGATAAAGTTTCGAAAAGAAGATTTCCAAGTTAATTTTGATAATTTCTCAACCTCTATCCTTAAAGCAAAACGATTCAATTTAAGTATAGGTGCATCATACTCATATATGCCTGATATTAATTTCAAACTTAATAACTCAATTGATTTATCAACCTATATGCCAGCAAATTCAAACTCAGAACAATTTCAATCATTGGATTTACACAGTGAAATAGTTGGTGCACATAACTTCACAAATGAAGGATATCTATCGATCGATTTTACTGCTCAAATACCTTATGCCGCTGTAGATATATCTATTCCACTCTATGATGAAAAGTTTAATACTAACTATCAAGTAAACTTGCATGACATGCCTAATAGTAATAAAAATTTGATGACAAAATCTGATGTAGAGACAAATATTAGCTTAAAGTATGACTCTCACATCAGGTTAAGTCTACGAGATATTTATCAACGTTATTGGCGAGGCAGTGCAATAAATCAGTTTGATTTTGGCTTAGGCTTAGGAGTGACAGGGATAGAAATAATCGAGAAAATTAAAACAGATGTTAAATTAGCCGATGATGGACAATCATTTCTAGACGTTACTGAATCTACTAAAATTGAATCTTCTTCAAAAAGAACTCTTACACCTTTTTATTGGTCGTTATTTACAAGGTTTGAAGTAAACGACGAATTAGAAGTTGGATTTGACACTAAATTTTATAATTCAGCATCTACAGAGGATTCCCATATTAAAATTGATGGGACAACAATGAGACTTTCTTTATCTTATTCATTTTAATTAAAATTGAATATATAGAGCTATTTAGTCGCTATATATTCAACTTTCGCTATTCATGCTTGTTTAGATAAAAGTCAAACCATGATAAAGTAATTTTTAGTTAACTTTTATTACAGTCAAACGTCCTACACTTTCACCTAATGGTGACAGAAACGGTGACAGATTTTAAAATCACAAGTTATAATTCAGTGTAACAATTTGATATATTGATAATTACTGACTCTAATCCATGAGCAGATCCATTACACTCCATAATAATCCGCTACAGCCCAGTAATACTGGGCTTTTGTATTTTAAACATCCAATTTCATTCAATTGATTTAGGGTAAAAACCGCAAAAAGTGGTAGCTCGGGTCACCAATGTCGTCCAAATACCCCTATTATTTTGGAGGATCTAAATGTTAACTGAATCTTTATTAAAATCTATCATCACAAAGGCTGGAATAGCCGATGAAAGAGTTCTATTTTTTTTCACTGTCTAAAGCCGACCATGCATACTTTAAATTTCGTTATCAAATAAATCTAAAAAGACCTTTAGATAACCGCTCTATCACTGATATTAATAGATTAGAAATTTCGGATATATTACAAAAGATCAAAAAAGGGATTCGTACACAAGCACCCCGCCCCTCAATTGCTAACAAATCTTTATATCTACTAAAAGCACTTTTTAAGCATGCAGTGAAACTAGATCTCATTCGACACAATTTGGCATTATCTTTTACCGCCATGGATGCTGATCAAAAGAAACCTATAAACAAGAAGTAACTTGCTGGGGTGTTAGTGCCACTATCAATGGTTCTGCAACATCTTACAGATTTTCATTCAAGTATTAGATTGGAGCATAAATTACGAGTTAGGAACTCTGCAAGGTATAGCAGAGTTCCCATCAGTTTACCTGCGTACTTAATCTCTTTTAGACAACTAATATGATCATACTTCTGCGATAACTTGCAGAGTTAATCCCAATTTAGTTTTACTTCTCTATCGCAGGATAACTAACTCTCTGCGAGGAATAATATGCAGATAATGAATTAGTCACAGTTAAGTTTTTATAGTAAGTTAGCATGCCTTTGTAACTATATAGAACGTTTTATAAACCTAGCACTGATTTTAAACCCTCCTGGCGCCAATAATTTATTGAGTACTGACAAGCGAGGATCTGTATTCCCTTTTTCAATATCACGTAATGTTTTATCTGAAACTTTAATAAATTTTGCATACTGTGTTTGAGTCATACCATATAATTCTGTGCGAATAGTTTTGATCACTTCACCATGGGAAATAGTGTTTTGTTCTAAATTACTTTCTAGCTTAGCTAAAATTTCTTTTCGTTCTGCAACAGATAAATTAGCCATCGTAAACTCCCATATCCTTTAATTTATTTTTTATGTTGTAAAAACCTATGGCTGGAAAATTTAAAATATCTTCAGGACAATTTAGCTTCTCCAACATAGTGGGTAGCTCAATCAATTTTTGGGCAATTGGCTTTATAAAATTAATCAATTCTGCTGGTTCACAAAAATCAGAAAGCTCTTTCGATACGTGTGCAAAGTTTACTTGCCCACTTCTTTCACAATCCTTTTCCCACTTAAATAAACGAGTCACTATTTCAGGATCTGCTTTCATTGGCGCAAAATCATAAATAGGAGCAAATTGGATATCGCCTTCTAATTTTAAAAACGAAATATTTCGACCATGATTATCCGAATTACCAAAAACTAAATTTAAAAAATCTCTCACGACATATTGCTTTGCAAATTCAGCACTAGTCATTTTTGTATCACTTTTTATTCGACTCCAAACTTTTTCCATCACCTTAAAATGATCATGATAGCTGCCTGGCCCTGCATTAATGATTGAGTAAATGCTTTCTAATCCAACTCTGGTTGCTTCATTATTTTCGACGCGAATATCAAAGCGAGGTAACCATAAGCTAACTTGTCCTTTATGTTCTAATATTTTCAATCTAGACACTTCAATGGTTTCAATTTCAGTCTCTAGTAAAATATCAGTTAAGACTTGATAATAAATACCTTCTGCTTTTAATAGATTATTATCCCTAGACGTTCGATTATTTCTCGCAAATTTGGTCAAATAAGGTGTAGCCGTTAATGACTTACCGGCAAAATCACCCTCTATATAAACTTCCTCATCTTCTAACATAAGTAATAACTTAGGTGCTACTCCACCAGCACCAGTTGCCCCACCAACTGCTGCCCCTTGCTCATTGGCATACTCAAGAAAGTCGTGCTGTAATTGAATTACATCATTTATTGGAAAGCGAAAGTTATTATCTGCAAGCTTCTTAGGTACAGACTCTTTAACTCTAAGGTTACCCACTGGCGACATACAGGCATGTGTTAATAAAGTGAAATTTTGCTCAAACTCATCGGCACGGCTTACATTTAAAAACTTCAGCCACCAATCTCTAGATTTTCCTACAGGTAAAATATCATCAAGTAATGCAGGCCAATTCGGATATTCTGTTGGAATAATGCTGATAGGAGCGTTAATAGAACATGCCCAGCAATCTTTAATTTCATAACTAGCTACAGATGCAATATAATCAGGATAGTAAGATAAAGTTACACTTGAACTTACTTGTTCATATGTAAAACTTAGTTCAGCAGCATCCCACCACTTACCTTGATTGAATAATTGAAGTGTTACATTTGGCATATATCGACCAGTAGTTTGTTACCGTTAATATACAAATAGTAGCACAATAACGGTAGAGTACTACCGTTTAAATTAAAAACACCACCAAAAAACGGTAACAAACTACCTTTATTTGTATCAGCTATTATGGGAATAGTGAGCAACCCTCAAAACTATATAGTTTTACTTATCTTTTTAACGACTTCTTATAGCTTCTGTATTTAAACTTCTTACAGGTTAATTAACAGCGGGAATAAGATGAAAAACTTTACCGAAATAAAGCGAATCGCAATCGCTATTTTTTTAGTAACAAAGGGCGTTAAAAGTGAAGAACTGGAACCTCTAGGGATAACAAAAAGTCTGAAGTGGTCAAGTAAAATTGGCCACTTCATTGCCTCTGTTACAGGGTCTATTCGTAAAGAAAATAAAACAAATAAACTTGAGTTAAATTAAAACTCAATCCCTTGCTGCTTTAAAATAGATTGTGCTTCAAGTGTATTGTTTTGATATTTTTTCCAACGCCCTAAAGCTTTTTGATTAATTGGTTCTCGCACTTGTACTTTACTGGCTGTAGAAACAGGTGCTTTATTTGTATGAAATTCAAGACAACTCTCTTGCCATGGTAAATCACAAAAATCTATAATTTTTTTAATTTGACTGGTTGGTTCAGTAACTAAATTTTCATAGTTTAGCAACATGAAATTGGCGTTTTTTTGTGATTGCCAATGATGTACTAATTTATAAAATTCAGTATAAAATTGTGCGGTAATATTAAGATCAAGTGAATAACCATAATAGGGGTTATTTATAGTGAATAGCTGCCTGAAATTACCGATACAAGTATCCATTGGATTACGTAATAAACAAATAATTTTCGCATTAGGTAAAGCACGTTTAATTAAGTCGACATAAAAAAAATTAAATGGCAGTTTGTCAATAAAATGAGGTGTATCGCCTGTTATTGTGCGTGTTCTAGTTAAATAAGTCTTGCCTAGTTTTTCAAAGTCTAAATTATAAGCCGCTGTAATTGTTTCACTATCTAACACTTTATTAGATTTTGTTTGCGTGAGCTCTTTGATACTCATACCAAAATCTTGAAGTTCTCCAGCTGAAGTCACTAGGTCATGACTTGAAATAATACGTTCAGCAAGTGTTGTACCTGAACGTGGCATACCTAAAATGAAAATAGGTTCTTTGGTATCTGCGCCTTTACTTGTATTTTTTTGTGTACTGATAGATTTAATGTGATGAAATAGTTTTTGATATTCTAAAAAATCATAATGACTATTTTTTAATTTGTTATTTTTGCTTTTTTCTAAATAACTAAATGCATTTTCATAATCACCTAAACATTCATACTCTTTTGCTAATGCATGACCTAAGTGTAATATAGCATCGGGATGAGTTTGTTTATCAAATGCGACTTTTAACCGTGAAATATGATTTTTATTTTTGGAAATATTGCCTATATCACTTAAAGCAAAATGTGCCTGATAATGTATAGGATTAATTTCTATGGCATTTTCAAAAGCTGATTCAGCAGTTTTAAAATCACCAATAAACTTACAAGATACACCATAATTATAATGAAATTGTGCTTTGGTATTATCTAGTTTTAAGGCGTGTTTAAAAAATAAAATAGCGCGTTGGTGATACTCTATATGGCTTAAAGCAACGGCAAAAGTATCTGCCACTAAAGCGGATTTTATATTTTGTATATCTACATCAATAGTACATTTCAGTGCCTTTTTTAAATCTCCAGATATAGCGTAACATTTAGCAAGTTGTGCCAAATATTCATCTTGTTTATCAAATGAAAGTGCTTTAGTAATTAATGCAATGGCTTTATTTAATTGACCAACTTGAAGATTAACCATAGCTAACAGAAAGTAAGCATCGGCATGGTTAGGGTTTAATTTTAATAAAGCAACTAAAGCACCATGTGCCGTTTTTATATCTGATTTGTTAAGTGCAACTTGTGCAGCACGATGAAGAGTTAAAATTTCTTGTGTCATTGCAAAAATCTTATATAAAAAGCCTGAAATAGTATTTCAGGCTTGGTATTTTAGAATTACAGTTCAAATTGATAGTTGAACTTTAGTCCTAGGGTACGAGGACGGTTTATAAAATGTCCATAATTTCTTTGAATTTGCGCGCCATTAGCTGATGTAATATCTGCATTGTCACGCCTAACTGATGTATAGGTATATTTATCAAATAAGTTATTTACATAAAAAGTGACAGCCCAGACATCAGCGGATATTTTTGCAGATAAGTTACTTAAGCCATATCCTGGTAATGTTTCTGCACTGTTACGTAAACCCACTTTAGTGATCACATCACTTTGTGCCGTAATACCGTAATTTACATCTAGCATTTTGTTATTCATCACTTCGGTTTGATAGTTTAACCCTAGTGAAAATTGGTTTTCTGCAGAGCCTGGTAATCTATCGCCATCTTGACCACCATCACTACCGTCTTTATTAAATAAATATGGCGCATCACTAGTAAGTTCAGCTTGTGTATATGCATAAGTCGCATAGGCTGTTAGATTATCGCTTACAATAGCGCGAGATGAAATCTCAACACCTTGAGCGTTTGCAGAACCTGCATTTGATGTTATAGGAAGCTGGCCTACATCTGTTACACCAGCTACTTGGGCATCATCCCAATCAACATTAAATACCGCGGCGTTAAAGTGTAGTTTATTTTTAAACCAAGTGCTCTTAAAGCCTAACTCATAGTTTGTCGTTTTATCTGGACTATACAATAAATCATCTGCGGTACCACAACCAGTTTGTTTATCTGGTAATGGATCTGGACACTGAGTAATACCATTTGAGCCACCAATTCTAAAGCCTTCACTGACAGTTGCATAAGCCATTACGTCATCTGAAAATTGATAGTTAGCATTAAACTTAAATAAATTACCATCATCTTTCGCATTGCTTTCAACAAATTCAAAGTTAATAGCATCTGGTGCAGCGCCACTAAATACTGTATTTGCTCATGGGAAGTCCTCATCTGATTCTGCCCATACTTTATATTCATAAAAACGCGCACCAAAAGTAATATTTAGCTTTTCATTTACCGCATAACCTAACTCTCCAAAAATGGCTTGTTCTGTGGTTTCGCTTCTGCTAATTGAATAATATTCTAGATCATCAGGTCGAGAGCCACCTAAAAACTCATCGTAATGAGGTGTATATTCTCGGCTAGAGGCATCGCTTTCATATTTGTTATAATAGCCACCAACAATCCAGTTTAAAGCTGACTCATTTTGAGATACTAAACGGATTTCCTGAGTGAAGGCCTCATCATCTGTTAATTCACGTGTAAAAGCTGAAAATGATGGAAATTCTTCATAACCATAATCTAAACGGATCAGTAAATCGGTTTGGTCCCGTTGGCCATCGGATTCAAATGTTGATAAACCTGTAGCTGAAACTAATTCTGCAAATCCAAGATCTGCTTTTATTTCAAGGCTTAATAGTGAATCTTCTTTTTCTCTTGGTTCTTCATAACGGTATGCGGATTCATATTTATCTAATACTGAGTTTAAACCATTATTTGGGTTTAATGCATTATGGTGAACGATGGATCGGCCTTTTGTATCTTGCTTTTGATAAAAATAATTTAAAGTGCTATCTAGCCAATCAGTTGGTTGCCAACGTACAGAAATACGGGCCGTAGTCGTTTGCTCACCGTTTGCATCTTTTACTTTTTTTAAGTTGTCATTTATTGCTGAATTATTTGCCCAGTCAGGATCTGGCAATGATACACCGCCTTCTTTTACAACATACCCGTAATCAATAAAACCAGGATCATCAAATACATTTAAGCTAGTACGTATTGCTAGCTGATCTTCAATTAATGGCAGGTTAAAAATAAAGCCAGCTTCACCACCGGTACTATCACTTTCATTTACTGAAAATATATCTCCGTATACTTCACCTGTAGTGATATCAAGTTGTGGTGCTTTTAACATGTAGCGAATTGCACCACCTAAAGTGCCCGCACCATACAGTGTACCCTGCGGACCAATTCATACTTCAACACGCTCAACATCAGTTAAGCGCATATCAATAGATACTGGAATTTCATTTATATAGGTTGCTACTGTGCCACCATCTGAACCAGGCCCAGAGGAATTTGTATTTAAACCACGTACGATAATAGGAGAACCTGAGCGACCCCCTTGATCTGTTACTGTCAGACCTGGCACCCAACGAGCCACATCAGCAAGCTCACTGATATTTTGGTCTTTCATCACATCACCATCTAAAGCGGTAATATTCAGTGGTGCCTCTTGAACTGTTCCTTTTCGTCTTGTGGCTGATATTTGAATAACTTCAATTGATTTTTCAGCACCAACTTCTGCTGCTTGAATGGTAATTGGCGTAGCAAGCGAGCTTGCAATTGCCAGTGAGATCACACTTGGTTTAAACATTAAATCCCCTTTTACATTTACTGTTTCTTTATATTTATTACATTAAATAAACATTAAAAAAACTGTAAAACAATTGAGGAAAAAACATTCTGAATGAGTATTCACTCTTTAGTGCATAATATGCAATGATATTGTTGTTTATATTGACTTTGCTAGGAATATATTTCCAAAATTAATTTTTAATAAAAAGTTAAAAATACATAATTTATTGCTCAAAACATCACTATTAACAATAATTGAAAATTAAATTTATGGTTATTTTGAGATATCAAATACCCTTAAATATGGTGATAGCATATCGGCATTAAAACCTTTATCAAAAAAATTGACTATAAAACTCAATTAATAAAGGCGTACCTCATTGGGCGTTTTTCGGAGCAAGGGAAGACTTTGATCCATATCATGACTAAAAAATTTGGTAACGATTTTAAACTAATAATGTAATTTACTTGATAGCTATCTCAATTTATAACTTTTGTAACTCAAAAATACTTAAATCTCTTAAAAAGAGGCAAACACTATATAGGTATACCAAACCAATAAGCTAACTTTGATTGTTTACAAAAATGGTAGCGCGAGTGGAAGCTCGCTGATAGTCTGGTTAAGATTACATAACTGAACCACCTTATTCTACTGAGCTACAAGACACTGATGGATGATATCCTACGTTGAAATCCACAATATTAAATAATTAAATTCAGCATGAATAAAAACCGCTTTTACATCAGTTTTATCATTTATAGCCATTCAACCAAAATGCATTTAAAATAGGGAAAAATTTATAGCTTTATTTAGTTTTGTAGCTATAAAAATATCTAACATAGAAAGTCGAGAAGATTGATGTCACAAGTTCGCGGAAATTTATTTATCTTATCAGCACCTTCTGGTGCGGGTAAATCTAGCTTAATTAATGCTTTATTAGAGCGCCATTCGGATATGAAAGTATCAGTTTCTCATACTACTCGCCAACCTCGTCTAGGCGAAAATAACACAGAGCATTATCACTTTGTTGCTGTAAATGAGTTTAAAAAGCTAATTAAAGCGAATGACTTTTTAGAATGGGCTCAAGTTTTTGAAAATTATTACGGCACTTCAAAACAAAGTATTGAGTCTCAGCTTGCTCAAGGCATTGATGTATTTTTAGATATCGATTGGCAAGGTGCCCGACAAATGAGAAAAGTGCTACCAGAAGTACAAACTATCTTTATTTTGCCTCCTTCGAAACAAGAGTTAGAGAATAGACTTAACTCACGTGGTCAAGATTCTAGCGATGTAATAAAATCTCGTATGGATAAAGCACAAGCTGAGATGTCTCATTACAATGAATTTGATTTTTTAATCATTAATGATGATTTTGATACTGCATTATATCAACTAGAAACTATCGTTTTTGGTCAAAGATTGAAGCAAATTAACCAAGCTTTGAAGTTTAATACCTTAATTAACGATCTTTTACCTGCATAAAGTAAAAATTGTTTGGCTAAATCTCGCTCTTAAAGTAGACTACTCGACTTGCGTAAATTAAATTTTTTGAATTTTGGGAGTATTCGATGGCTCGTGTAACTGTTGAAGATGCGGTAGATAAAATTGGTAATCGTTTTGATTTAATCTTGGTTGCGGCACGTCGTGCTCGCCAAATAGCTACTGGTGGCAAAGATCCGATGGTAGAACCTGAAAACGATAAACCTACTGTTATCGCACTTCGTGAAATCGAAGCTGGTTTAGTAACTAATACAAGTTTAGATAGCATTGATCTTGCTGAAGAACAAAATCAAGAAGCTGTTGAACTAGCTGCTGTCGCAGCTATTGTTGGTGGAAACCAATAAGTAAAGTATACTTTTTAGCAGTCTTTAACTTTTAATACTAAAGGCTGTTAATTCCCCTCTTCACATCTAGCTTATTTCATCGTATATTGTAAGACATACCCCTATTATCTCACCTCATAATGCATTGGAGCGTGAATGTATCTTTTTGAAGGTTTAAAAAAGAAAATCTCAGAGTATTTATCTGAAGATCAAGTTGAATTAGTGCAAAAAGCTTATGTTGTTGCACGAGAAGCTCATGAAGGGCAAACTCGCTCAAGTGGCGAACCTTATATAACTCATCCAGTTGAAGTAACTCAAATACTGGCTGCTATGAATTTAGATCATGAAACATTAATGGCAGCATTAATGCATGATGTAATTGAGGATACAGATTTCAGCCAGCAGGATTTAGCTGAAATATTTGGTGAAACAGTAGCTGAACTTGTTGAGGGAATGAGCAAACTCGATAAGCTAAAATATAAAAACAAAAAAGAATTCCAAGCTGAAAACTATCGGAAAATGATTATGGCTATGACGCAAGATATTCGCGTTATATTAATCAAACTAGCAGATAGAACTCATAATATGCGAACATTAGGTGCATTACGCCCCGATAAACGACGCCGTATCGCTAAAGAAACTCTTGAAATTTTTGCTCCTATAGCCAACCGTTTAGGTATTCATGATATAAAAAATGAACTTGAAGATTTAGGTTTTCAAGCACTCTACCCTATGCGCCACCGCGCTTTAACCTCAGAAGTTGCTAAAGCACGCGGTAATCGCAAAGAGATAATTAATAATATCCAAGATGAAATCATTACGCGATTACAAGAATCAGGCATTGAAGCTGAAGTATCAGGTCGTGAAAAACACAGTTATAGCATTTACCGAAAAATGCTAAATAAAGAACTGATGTTTAATGAAGTGATGGACATCTATGCATTTCGCATAGTTGTTGATTCTTTAGATACATGTTATCGCGTATTAGGTGTTACCCATAATTTATATAAGCCTATTGAAACACGATTTAAAGATTATATTGCTGTGCCAAAAACCAACGGTTACCAGTCACTACACACTTCTTTAGTAGGCCCTCACGGTATTCCTGTTGAAATCCAAATTCGAACTAAAGAGATGGATCAAATGGCTGATATGGGGGTTGCTGCTCATTGGACATATAAAAAGTCAGGCGACAATTCAGGTAATACGGCACAACAACGTGCACGCCAATGGATGCAAAGTTTATTAGAACTACAGCAAAGTGCAGGTTCTTCTTTTGAGTTTATTGAAAATGTCAAAACAGAATTATTCCCGGAAGAAATCTACGTATTTACACCTGATGGCCGTATTGTAGAGCTCCCAATGGGTGCTACTGCAATTGATTTTGCTTATACAGTACATACAGATGTTGGTAATTCTTGTGTTGGTGTTCGAGTTAACCGAAAGCCCTATCCATTAAGCCAGCCTTTAGACACCGGACAAACGATAGAAGTGATAACAAGTTCAGGTGCTCATCCAAATGCGACTTGGCTCAATTTTGTTGTTACGGGTAAAGCCCGTTTAGGTATTAGAAATTACCTTAAAACACAGCAAAATGATGAAGCCATGAATCTAGGTAAGCGTTTATTAGAATCTGCTTTAGGTGAAACTTCTCTTGAAGAGTTATCGCAAGATAAAATTAATCAAGTTCTTGAAGATAATCAAGTTTCAAGCTTATTAGAGTTATTAGTTGAAATTGGACTCGGTAATTTTATGAGTGTTATGATAGCCAGACGGTTATTATCCATCGATTCTGAAGACTCTGATAATGTAAATGAAGTAAAAGATGATTCCAAAGCCGCCTTAATTGGTACTGAAGGCATGTTAGTGAACTATTCTAAATGTTGCCGACCAGTTCCAGGTGATGATATTGTGGCTCATGTAAGTCAAGGAAAAGGACTTACAGTTCATCGACATGAATGTAAAAATATTCGAGGATGGGAAAATGAACCAGCTAAATTCTTTATTGTTAAATGGGAAGATGCACCAGAAAAAGAATATATTGCAGCGTTTAGAGTTGAGTTAATAAACCATCAAGGTTCAATGGCTAAGCTTACAAATTTGATTTCAAGTACTTCGGCAAATATTGTTGAAATAACAACCGAAGAAAAAGAAAGTAATTTATACATAGTAGATATGTCTATTACGGTAAAAGATCGTATTCATGTTGCCAATGTAATGAGAAAAATAAGAGTTGTACCAGAAGTACAAAAAGTGTATCGCAAAAAATAGCGGCTAATTTATTTATAAAAAATAAAGCAGCTAATTATGATTAAAGGAAATAAAATGGCAAAAGTAATTGTAAATACAGATCAAGCGCCTGCGGCAATTGGCACTTATAACCAAGCTGTGAAAGTGGGAACAACAGTATATTTATCAGGTCAAATTCCGTTAGTACCTCAGAACATGGAGATCATTTCACAAGATTTTACAGAGCAAGCACATCAAGTATTTAAAAACCTTGTTGCAGTATGTGAAGCTGCTGGCGGTGAATTACAAGATATGGTTAAAGTAAATATATTTCTAACTGACTTATCTAACTTTGCAATTGTAAATGATGTAATGAGCCAATACTTTAAAACACCCTATCCAGCTCGTGCTGCGGTACAAGTAAGTGCGCTACCAAAAGCTGTACAAATTGAAATTGACGGTATTATGGAGATACCATCAACTAACTAAATAATAATTAGTTAGTTGGTTAGTTTATAAAATGATGTAAAGCACGGCTCACTTTGATTTTTTGCTACCTTAGGTATCGATAGTGAACCTAATTAATCGTGTTTTAAGATCATGAATTAGATTATCTTTGTGATATTTTTGACATGATTATACAATTATGTCAAAAGCCAAATAAACTTTTAAAGAGCTTGACATACGTTACCTCAATAAAGCTGCACTGAAAATTTATTGTTACAGAATTTCAGAAACCTCAGCTTTTAATTGCTCTGACCATACACCCACCTGTACTTGGCCTATATGCTGTTTTTGTAATAACAGCATAGCGAGTCTTGATTGACCTATGCCACCGCCAATTGTTTGCGGCAACTTAGACTGTAATAACATTTTATGCCAATCTAACTCTAACCTCGCACTGTCACCTGTAATTTCAAGTTGTTTCTCTAACGCTTCAGGGCTAACGCGAATACCCATAGATGAAATTTCAAATACATCTTGTAATACAGGGTTCCAAACTAAAATATCACCATTTAATCCTGCATATTTCTCACATGTCGCACTAGACCAGTCATCATAATCTGGAGCACGAACATCATGAATATCACCATCGGATAACTCACCGCCTATACCAATTAAAAATACCGCACCATACTCTTTTACAACGGCTCTTTCACGATCTTTTGCTGATAAATCAGGGTATTGCTCAACTAACTCTTGTGAATGAATAAAAATGATAGATTCAGGTAAAAATGGCTTTAATTGATATAATTTATCCAGCTCAAATTCTGTTGCTTTTATTGCACTATAAAGTGTTGTTACTGTCGCTTTTAAATAATCTAATGAACGCTCACTTGATTCACAAATTACTTTTTCCCAATCCCACTGATCAACATATACAGAATGAATTGGACTAAGCTTTTCTTCATCTGGTCTAAGGGCTTTCATATGCGTATAAATACCCTCTCCAATACTAAAAGCGTGCTCGCCTAATGTTTTTCGCTTCCATTTTGCCAACGAGTGCACAACTTCATACTCTTTTTCTGGTAATGATTTCACTTTAACTTCTACGGCTTTTTCATACCCACTTAAGTTATCCTGAATACCATCACCTACTTGAGCTAAAATTGGTGCTTGCACTTCAATTAGCCCTAGTTGTGATTCTAGTTGTGCTGAAAATAATTGCTTTACTTTGCTGATCTGTACTTGGCTTTTTATGTATTGGCTACTCATGGTAATTCTCATTAAATTTACATTTCTTACCTATTATCCTCACTTAAATCACAATAATATTCAACATACCTCATTAAAAATAGCTTTACATTGAATTTATTAACAATAAAATAGTTCTTAAGCTAAGAGATCAATAATAAGAGCGGTAAAATACAATGCAAAATTATGAGATCGATAATCTAGATAAAAACATTCTTAAGGCTTTAACTGAAAATGCGCGTATCCCTTATGCTGAATTGGCTAAAAAATTAGCAGTCAGTGCGGGGACAATTCATGTCCGAGTAGAAAAAATGAAAATTGCAGGCATAATTAAAGGTACTAAAGTATCAATTAGTGCAAAAAACTTAGGTTATGATGTTTGTTGCTTTATCGGTATCAACTTAAAAAATGCTAAAGATTATCCTACAACAATAAAAAAACTCGAAGAATTTGAAGAGGTCGTTGAGGCTTATTACACAACCGGAAACTACAGTATTTTTATTAAGTTAATGACACGTTCAATTGATCATCTTCAAATGGTGTTGATCAATAAAATACAAACAATTGAAGAGATACAATCAACAGAAACCTTAATATCATTACAAAACCCAATTAATCGAGATGTTTTACCTTAGTAGGCAGAACTCTCATGTTTAGGTATAATCTCAGCCGATTTTCAACTACGAGTATTAATGAGTCGCAGCATGCCAAACAATCGCTATAAAAGAATCAAAAACGTTTTAGATAAAAGACAAACTGATTTAACTGTTTGTTTAGATGAAGTACATAAACATCATAATCTATCTGCGATTGTACGCACGGCAGATGCAGTTGGTATTCATAGAGTTCATGCTGTATGGCCAGAAAATCAAAAACGTGTAACAGGCAATACTTCAGGTGGTAGCAAAAACTGGGTTGAAACCCATATGCATATAACAGTAGAAGATGCCATTAAAGATATTCGTACTCGAACACCTGGTATTCAACTATTAGCCACAAATTTATCTGATACAGCCGTTGATTTTAGAGAAATTGATTATACAAAACCAACAGCTGTGATCGTTGGCCAAGAACAAACGGGGATATCAGATACTGCTTTAGCTTTAGCCGATCAACATATTGTGATCCCAATGGAAGGTATGGTGCAGTCTCTTAACGTATCTGTTGCGACCGCTTTAATCTTATTTGAAGCACAAAGACAAAGAAAAATTGCAAAGATGTATGATGACTCAGATTTATGCAACAGTATTAAACATAAATTATTATTTGAAGGCTGTCATCCTGTCATAGCAAAACAATGTAAATTAAAGGACTTAGATTACCCAGCCATTGACGAGCAAGGCGAAATTATAGCGACTGAAGCTTTTTGGAATATACTAAGATACAAAGCAAGTTAAATTAGAGTTAATAATCTAGTGAACTTTTACCCTTAGGTTGAATTCATAAGCCATATACCTCTCGCAGCTATCTTTGCCTTAACGCGGTTTAATATCTGATAACTATCCCTTAAACCGAGTTGTGGTTAACCTAAAATTCTGGCAACATTTCATATTATCACTTTGATGAATCTAATTGAGCAATAAATGAGTCAACTTCCTAATTTAAGCCAATATCCTATTACAGAGCTTAAAGGCGTTGGCCCAAAAATGGCAGAACGTTTATATAAATTACATATTCATACTGTACAAGATATGTTATTTCATTTACCTATGCGTTATGAAGATAGAACAAAATGCGTGCCTATCTACGAATTGCAAATTCATTCCCATGTCAGTATTCAAGCGACAATAGAAACAAGCCAAGTAACATTTGGCAAAAGGCGCATGTTTATTGTTAATGCTAACGATGGCACCGGTAGCATCACTTTAAGATTCTTCAATTTTACAGCCGCACAAACAAAAAGCTTAATTCAAGGTAAAACGATTCGTTGTTTTGGTGAAGTTCGCCGTGGTCATAGTGGTTTTGAAATGGCGCATCCTGAATATAAACTAGTACGAACTCATGATGGCTATTCACAACAAGAAAATGAAGAAGAAACTCTTACGCCTGTTTATCATACTACAGAAGGGCTAAAACAGCTCAGTATCCGTAACTTAAGCGATCAAGCTGTCGATTTATTACATAAATATAATATTGAAGAATTATTACCCGTTGAGCATCAAACCAATGGTTTAAGTTTAAAACAAGCTTTGCTCTCATTACATCGCCCTTGCGCAGATACCAATCAAACTTTATTAGAGTTTGGTACGCATCCGGCACAGCAACGCTTGGTTATGGAAGAGCTATTAGCCCAAAATATCAGCCTGTTAAAATTAAGACAAAAAGGCCAAGATCATCAAGCGATTAATTTACCACCAACAAATCAATTAGAAGCTCAGTTTTTATCGAGTCTGCCTTTCTCACCCACTCAAGCACAACAAAGAGTTGTATCTGAAATTAAAAATGATTTAGCACAAAACTATCCTATGATGCGTTTGGTTCAAGGGGATGTTGGCTCAGGAAAAACTCTAGTGGCAGCACTCAGTGCGCTTTGTGCTATTTCTCAAGGATATCAAGTGGCATTAATGGCACCAACTGAGATATTAGCTGAACAACATGCCACTAACTTTAGAGATTGGTTTGAACAACTTGATATAAAAATTGCTTGGCTGGCAGGTAAAACTAAAGGAAAACTGAGAGAAACAACTTTAGAGTCAATTGCTTCAGGTTCAGCTCAAATGATCGTAGGTACACATGCTTTATTTCAAAATCAGGTTGTTTTTAATAATTTAGCATTAGTCATTATTGATGAACAACATCGATTTGGTGTACATCAAAGGTTAGAGTTAAGAGAAAAAGGGAAATTTGAAATTGATGAAAATACTGTTTGCTATCCACATCAATTAGTTATGACTGCAACGCCTATTCCCAGAACATTAGCTATGACAGCTTATGCAGATTTAGAAACATCTATTATAGACGAACTACCACCAGGAAGAACGCCAATTACCACAGTTGCCTTACCTGACACTAGGCGAGATGAAATCATAGGTCGAGTAGAAAAGGCCTGTAAAGATCAAAATAGACAGGTTTACTGGGTTTGTACATTAATTGAAGAATCTGAAGTACTGCAATGCCAAGCAGCAGAAGATGCCGCCGTTTATTTACAAACTTGCTTGCCAGATCTTAAAATCGCTTTGGTACATGGCAGAATGAAACCAGCTGAAAAGCAAGCTGTGATGGCACAATTTAAAAATGGCGAATTTCAGGTTTTAGTCGCTACAACAGTAATTGAAGTCGGTGTTGATGTACCTAATGCTAGCCTTATTATTATTGAAAACCCTGAACGTCTGGGTTTAGCACAATTACACCAGTTGCGTGGGCGTGTAGGTCGAGGCCATATTGCTTCGCACTGTGTATTGCTTTATCACAGCCCATTGTCTAAAACCGCACAAAAGCGATTAGGTGTATTAAGAGACAGCTCTGACGGTTTTGTTATCGCACAAAAAGATTTAGAAATTAGAGGGCCAGGTGAAGTACTTGGCACAAAACAAACTGGATTAGCTGAATTTAAAATTGCAGATTTAGTACGAGATGCTTATTTAGTAAAACAAGTTCGCCCCATCGCACTCAATATGTTGCATCAGTATCCAGAGCCTAGTAATAAATTAATTAAGCGCTGGTTACCTGAAAGAGAACGATACGCACAAGCATAATATACCCAAACTAGTAATTCAGGCCCTAAAAACAGTTAAGGTCTATAAACCTTAACTGTTTTATAACCTTGCTCATGTAATATTAAAGCTTGTAACTGACTCATTACGCCTTTATCACAGTATAAGTAATATTCTATATCTTTTGGCAAGTCACTAAACTTAGTTGCTAAACGGAAGAAAGGTAAATGCACAACATCATGGCCTGCTACATCTAAAGGATTGTTGTCTTCTTCTTCAGAAGAGCGGATGTCAATAATGACTGCATCTTGAGGTAAATCTGATACAGACTCTGCATCAGCCACTTCTTCTTGGGCTTCTTTAGCTATGTCACGTATATCCATCACACGTGCGTTTTCGATGACCGTATCTAAGATGTCAAAATCAAACTTTTCTTCTTCCGCTAAGATTTTGCCAATTTTAGCTTTAACTGTCGGTTTTTTAGAGATCACACCACAATATTCAGGCATTACTTCAGCCATATCAGCAGTACCAATAGCACGGGCAATATCGATAATTTCTTGTTTATCATGCTGAATTAATGGGCGTAAAATTAAGGTATCAGTAACACGGTCAATTATGCTTAAATTTGTTAACGTTTGGCTTGAAACTTGCCCTAAACTTTCACCTGTTACAATAGCATCTATGCCCATTTTTTCTGCAACAACAGAGCCGGCACGCATCATCATACGTTTTAAAATAACACCCATCTGGCTGTTTTCAACATTTTCTAAAATCTCAGCAACTACCGGATCAAAATCAATTGCAACAAATTTAACTTTATGTGTAGAGCTGAATTTATTCCATAGATAATAACTGGCTTGCTTAACACCAATCTCGTGCGCAGTGCCACCTAAATTAAAAAATAAATAGTGTGTACGCGCGCCCTTACGTATCATTTGATAAGTCGCGACACCTGAATCAAAGCCACCAGAGACAAGTGATAACACACTTTCCTGACTCGGAAGCGGGAAGCCTGCAACACCAAAGTGCGTTTCTTTTACGATGTAAGCTAAATCTTGTTTAATTTCTATTTTTACTGTTACTTCAGGTTTAGATAATTTAACACTTGCACCTTCAACGTTTTGATTTAAACCACCACCAACATAACGTTCTACTTCCCCGGAGCTAAAATCATGTTTGCCAACACGCTTACAACGAACGCAAAAAGTCTTACCAGCAATAACATCTCTATTTAATTCTAAGGCAGCCTGGTATATGTCATCTACCGTTTCAAAAGGCGTTTCAGCAACTTCTATAAATTGCATTATGCCTGGTATATTTTTTAAGATATCAATTAAAGCTAAACGTGATTCATCATCGCTACTATCTGATACTAAAACTAAATTATCCCAATTGTTGTGTACCTTTATTTTTTCATCGAAACGCTGACCAAGGATTCGGATATTATTTTCCAAAAGCTTTGTAAAACGCTTACGAACAGAACGACTTTTAATCGCTATTTCAGGGTGTAATTTGATGATAAATTTAATCATTAGGATCTCAAAACATAACGAAAGTAACAGGCGCGGCATTATATCAAATAAACCTTCCCTTATAACAATTTTTTATGAAAGTTAACGTATACCTGTGCTACTTGGAAATGCAGGCTTCAGAGTTTCGGTAAGATACGAGTACAAAGCATGATTTGTAATTCTTGGTTATTCCCTGATTATGAATCATATCGCCTTTTTCTAAAGCGGTAACAACTTGTAATTTAAAGCCTAGTGAATAATCACGTTAGGTACGTTTAGTATGCATAGTGTTTGAGTTGTTCATAATAAGTCCTAAATATGTAAACACATTTCAGGACAAGGCATATATAACAATTAAAAAAGGCTTCTGTTCAGAAGCCTTTTTAATATTTTTAAAATACCATGAAGTGGTCTTAATAAAGCTGCGCAGCAGGTTTATTATATGCCAAATGCAGTTCTTAAAATAAAAAATATACCGATAGCTAAGAATGCACCGATTGGTAAAGTAATAACCCAAGAAATTACGATATTACGAATAACACCTAAGTTTAATGCACCAATACCACGGGCCATACCTACACCTAAAACAGCACCAACAAGCGTTTGTGTTGTAGAAATTGGCATACCAGTACCTGAAGCAATAACGACGGTAGATGCCGCAGCCAATTCCGCAGCAAAGCCACGACTAGGTGTTAAATGCGTAATACCTTCACCTATGGTTTTCATTACATTTTTACCAAGTGTTGCTAAGCCAATCACAATACCAATACCACCTAAAGGTAATATCCACCATACAAGCGCTGTTTTCTTAACAATTTCACCATTGTTTTCAACAATACCAACAACAGCAGCTAATGGACCGATTGCATTAGCAACATCATTTGAACCATGAGCAAATGCCATACATGCCGCAGTCAGTATCATTAATACACCAAATACTTTTTCAACATTGTTAAATTGCATTTCTTTATCAGCTTTAGGATCATATTTTAAACGCTGAATCACTACCTTACCTATAATTGCAACAAGCACTGCAATCGCAATAGATAATAAGTAACCTTCAGTTGCCCCCATATTAATACCAATATGTTTTAAACCTTTTTTGATTGTCACTAAAGACATAACAAAACCAGCTAACCCCATGTATATAGGCACATAACGCTTTGCATTCTTTAATGGCTCAGCTGTATCAAAGATTAATCTTTGCGAACTCATAAATATGAAATAAGCAATAATACCTGATAATACTGGTGTAACAATCCAACTTCCAACAATACCGCCTACCTTGCTCCAAGTAACCGCATCAGTACCTACTGCAACTAAGGCAAAACCAATAATGGCACCAATAATTGAGTGAGTTGTTGATACAGGCCAACCTAAAGCTGAAGCAATTAATAACCAAGCTCCCGCAGCAAATAACGCAGATATCATACCTAATACAAAAATATCAGGCGTTGCTGTGAAATATGAAGCATCAATAATACCTTTTCGTATCGTTGATGTAACTTCACCACCCGCTAAATATGCACCTGCAAATTCAAAGATCATAGCAATGATAATTGCTTGTTTAATTGTCAGTGCTTTAGAACCGACAGATGTACCCATCGCATTGGCAACATCATTTGCACCAATACCATAAGCCATAAAAAAACCAACTGCCGCAGCAATCAGCACCAACATAGTGCCGTAGGATGCAATAAAATCCATAGGAATACCTTTCGCTTTTAATTTTTATTAATAACTAACGAGCTAACATTAACTCAAGACGAGCACCAACTCGCTCAGCAATATCGGCTAAATCACCAACCCACTCAATGATCTTATATAAGAACATTGCATCAATCGGACTCATCTGGCCTTCAATTTCACGTAGTTGTCTGCGTAGCTTGATCTGCATCTCATCAGTATCTTGCTCAATGGCATCCAATTCCACTAACATCTTTTCCACTAAAACAACTTCACGACCTCTGAAGCCTGTTTCTAATAGTTCATCTAATTCATTGATTGCATTAGATGCTTGTTTAGTTGCATCTATACAACGAGATAAATAAATAAGGAAATCATCTTGGATCTCTCTTGGTATATCCATCTCACGGCCAATAATACGACCTGCAATATCTTTTGCTTTATTCGCTATTTTATCTTGCTGAGTGATCAATTCTAATAAATCGGTACGCTCAACAGGTAAAAATAACCCTCTTGGTAACTGAATTCTGATATCTCGTTTCATCACATCAGCTTGACGCTCTAGCGTTCTGATCTGTAAACGAACTTGCTCAGCTTGTTGCCATTCTTTTTTAAACACATGTTGAAAAAAATCCATTAATGTAGCACTTGCTTCGTGAACTTTTGTTATGTGTTCTTCTATTGGTTTGATCGGAGACTTTGCAAAGACTCCAAAAAACGCATTTCCAGACATCACTTACCCTTCATTTCTTATTTGCAGCGCGGATTTTACAGTATAAATGTCGATTGTGAATCGATTTTTATCATCTTAAATCCATTAAATTTCAATTTGATCAATATTGTAATTAAAGTCGATTACATTTTTAAAATATCTTTTGCTATATCTTCTTGAGAAATATGACGAATGTCTTTTCCTTTTACAAAATAAATTACATATTCCGCTATATTTTGACACCTGTCTCCAATACGTTCAAGTGAACGAACAGACCAAACTAATGCCATTATTTTTGGTATTGAACGAGGATCTTCCATCATATAGGTCATGATTTGTCTAATTAATGCTTCATATTCGCGATTAACCTTAGCATCTTCTTTATGTACTTTAAATGCAGCATCAACATCCATACGTGCAAAAGCATCTAAAACATCATGTAACATTCTAGATACTAAACGACCCATATTATCAATCATAACTAACAAGCCTTGTTGCTCTTTAGAGAACGAATCAAGGGCAACTTGTGCAATTCTACGTACTTCATCACCAATACGTTCTAAATCTGCAATCGTTTTCGCAATGGCAACAACTAAACGTAAATCACTCGCTGCGGGTTGGCGTTTTGCAATAATACGAGTACATTCTTCATCTATACTCACTTCCATTGCATTTACCTTGTAGTCATCTTTTTTTACTTTTTTTGCTAGTTCTGAATCACCAGAAGAGACGGCATCTAATGCTGAATTTAATTGCTGTTCAACTAGTCCACCCATAGCTAATACATGATTTCGTACATTTTCTAAATCTTGATTAAATTTACCAGAAATATGTTTGCTTAAATTATGTTCCATTTTCTTTCCACTTAAATTTTTTATTAACCTAGGTCATAAAACCCAGCACGCTAGTTTTTAGCTTTAAATTAAAACCTAACCGTAACGACCTGTAATATAATCTTCTGTTTTCTTTTTAGCTGGAGTCGTAAATAAGGTATTGGTATCTGAATATTCAATTAACTCTCCCATATACATAAATGCCGTTTGATCTGATACACGTGCAGCTTGTTGCATATTATGTGTCACAATAACAACGGTAAATTTATCTTTTAAGTCGCCAATTAATTCTTCAATAACTAAAGTTGAAATAGGATCGAGCGCCGATGTAGGTTCATCGAGTAATAATACTTCAGGTTCAATTGCAATCGAACGTGCGATTACCAATCTTTGTTGCTGACCACCTGATAAACCAAATGCACTATCATGTAATCTATCTTTTACTTCGTCCCAGATTGCTGCTGAACGTAATGATTTCTCAACAACTTCATCTAAACGGCGCTTATCTTTAATACCTTGTAATCTTAAGCCATAAACAATATTTTCATAAATAGATTTTGGAAATGGGTTTGGGCGTTGGAATACCATGCCGACATTTCGGCGTAATGAGGCAACATCAACTTTTTTATCATAGATATTTTCACCATGAAGCTGAATTTCGCCTTCAATACGACAAATATCAACTAAGTCATTCATACGATTAATGCAACGTAATAAAGTTGATTTACCACAACCTGAAGGCCCGATAAACGCAGTTACTTGACCTTTTGGGATTTTCATATTGATATTGCTTAACGCTTGTTTTTCACCATAAAACAAATCAAGATTTTTAATTTCCAATGCTGTTTGTTCTGGCATTAAGTTTTCAAGATCTAATTTTAAACCACTTGTTGAATTTGAAACTTTTGGTGCAACTGTAATCATTTTCTTTACCTAAATATTGGATTCTAATTAGCGAGCTTAAAAGCTCACTACTTATCACATTAACTTGTTGAGCTATTAATGCTCTAATACTTTAAATTTTTCACGTAAATGGTTACGCACACCAATCGCTGTAATATTTAATGCAATAATAACAGAGACTAATAAAAATGCAGTGGCGTAAACCAATGGTCTTGCAGCTTCAACATTAGGGCTTTGGAAGCCAACATCATAAATATGGAAACCTAAATGCATAAACTTACGGTCTAAATGCATAAATGGGAAGTTGCCATCTAATGGTAGTGTAGGTGCCATTTTTACAACACCCACTAACATTAATGGTGCAACTTCACCTGCAGCTCGGGCAACAGCTAATATCAAACCAGTCATAATAGCAGGGCTCGCCATAGGTACTATAATACGCCATAACGTTTCGAATTTAGTCGCACCTAAAGCCAACGAACCTTGACGAATTGAGCTTGGTATACGAGATAGTCCTTCTTCTGTTGATACAATCACAACTGGTAGAGTTAATATCGCTAAAGTTAGTGCAGACCACATTACACCTGGCGTACCAAAAGTTGGACCTGGTAATGCTTCAGGGTAAAATAATTGATCTAAACTCCCCCCTAGCATATACACAAAAAAACCTAAGCCAAAAACACCATAAACAATAGAAGGTACACCTGCTAAGTTGATCACCGCAATACGTATCATTTTTGTTGCTGCATTTTTTGCTGCATATTCATGTAAATATATAGCAGCTACCACCCCAAATGGCGTAACAATCACAGCCATCAACATCACCATGAAAACTGTACCAAATATTGCTGGGAATACACCACCTTCTGTATTTGCTTCTCTTGGATCGTCAGATACAAACTTACCAAGCTGAACAAAATATTGACCTAATTTAGCAAAGAAACTCATATTATTTGGAAACGTAAAATCAAGTACTTGGTATAAAGGTATTGTCACCATTTCACCACGCATATCTTTTACTATTACTTGGTCACGTTTAGCTTCATCACGTAATTTAAATAGCTCAGCCTCTAATACATCATACTTGTCTTTTTGCTCTGCTTTAAATTGCTCATATTCTTGGATACGTTCTTGCGTTAATTCTCCATCTAATTCATAGGCACGTTGCTTTAAGCGAGCACGTTCTAATTCATAATTAATGTGTCCAATAGCACCATTTTGTAAATCAAGCGCTTCATCATTAAGAGATACCGCTCGATCTACCAATACTTCAAGTTTCTCAATTTTACCTGATGTATGAGCTTGGCCATTTTCAATAACTTTTTCCACATAACCATAAAAGTTACCGTTTTTACTTCGTTCAAAAACGGCCATATCTTGTGGTATAGATTGAGACTTAATATCTGTTGTTAATATCCAACGAAAATCTAACTCAACAAACTCACGATTACCTGTTTTGACAAGTAAACGATCAATAAATTCTTCTTTATAGTCACCTAAATCCACTCCTGTTGCTAATATACGAGATGTAGGTACTTGCTCTCTATCATAAATTTCACCGATAACAGTACTTTTAATACCTGCTTTTTCAATTTCTAATTGCACCACTTCTGATGGCCAAAAGAAGCTTAATCCACGCCAAGCGATAAGCGCGAGCAAACCTATTACTGAAATCAAGCTGATACTAACTGCGCCACCCGTTAACCATATCCAAGGTGATCCTGATTTAAACCAGTTATTCATACTTATAACCTTTAATAATTCTATATTTAAACATATTAAATTTTTGTAATATCATCTTAAAACACCTTACATTGAACTATATTTATCACGTAAACGTTGGCGAACAAATTCAGCTATTGTGTTGAAAATAAAGGTAAAAATAAATAAAACAAATGCAGCTAAGAATAAAATACGATAATGAGAGCTTCCAACCTCAGATTCTGGCATTTCTACTGCGATATTTGCAGCTAAAGTACGCATACCTTGGAAGATGCTCCAATCCATAATGGGTGTATTACCCGTAGCCATAAGTACTATCATCGTTTCACCTACAGCACGTCCTAACCCCATCATAATTGCTGAGAAGATGCCTGGACTCGCCGTTAACAATACAACTTTCACTAAGGTTTGCCATTGAGTTGCACCTAAAGCTAAAGAACCGTTAGTAAGGTGCTTTGGTACACTAAACACGGCATCTTCAGCAATTGTAAATATGGTAGGAATAACCGCAAAGCCCATTGCAATACCTACAACTAATGAATTTCTTTGGTCAAAGTCAAGCCCTAAATCATTTGTCAAGTATTGACGAACATCACCGCCAAATAATAACTCTTCAATAAAAGGGCTCACGCTGAAAGCAAATACACTAACCAATAAAACAACGGGTATTAATACTATTGAGTGTGAGCCTTCAGGTACTGAGTTACGAATTTTTTGTGGTAATTGACTCCAACCAAATGCTGTAGCTAACATAGCGAGTGGTAAACCAAATAATAAAATAAGAATTGCAGGCAAGTGCTCCTCAAATATAGGCGCTAACCACAGCCCAGCTAAGAAACCCAAAATAACAGTTGGCAATGCTTCCATAATTTCGATAGTCGGTTTTACAACTTTACGTAACTGAGGAGACATAAAGTAAGCAGTGTAAACCGCTGCAGATAATGCAATGGGTACTGCAAATAACATGGCATAAAATGCAGCTTTAATGGTACCAAACGAAATTGGTATTAATGAGAACTTAGATTCAAAATCATCGCTTGCTGATGTTGATTGCCACGTATAACCAGGTTCAGTATAACCTTCATACCATACTTCATTCCATAAACCTGACCAGCTTACCTCAGGATGCTCATTAACAATGTTCAGCATAGAGACTGTATCACCAGCAATAATTAAGACTGCATTTGAACGTGGTGAAATCGCAAAGTTAGTTATCGCAGAATTAGTAACATTACCTAACCAAAGTGTACTTTCACTTGTTGTATAATAAAGACCTAGATCACCTTGCTCATTAACCGTATAAAATGTACGACGATAGAATTCAGGATACATAGCTGTAATTGAATGATCTTGTGTATTAAAAGTACGTACTTTAGTAAACCCTCTGCCTTGATCAGTATTAATTTCAAACCATTGTGAAATTTCACCATTATCATTATTAAATAATAGAGAATTGGCCCCAGCTAATAAAACACTCGACACTAAATTCGCATTTTCTTCATTTGCCGCTAACACTTGAATTTGAGAAATTTCATCAATATTACGTGTATTGTAGATATAAACTTTATTTGCACTTCTTACAAATGAACGTGTGCCATCTGGAGAAATCAGTAACTCATCAATACGACCTTGAATATCAAATTGAGCATATTGTGCCACCCATTCAATTTCATCAGTCATAAAGTTTTCTTCGGCAGTAAAAACGGTAAAGACGATTTTATTTGTTTGCGTTAAGGCTAAAACAGAAATTTTTCCTTCATCAACACTAAATGCAAAGTCTTTAATTGCTTGTTCATTTTCATCAACTAATAAAGCACTTTCACCAGTCGGGTAAGAAATCCCAGGAGTAATAACACGCTTATCATTAGGGAAAGTCACAGCAAATTTAGGGTGCACTATGGTTATACCACCATTTGATAAGCCATAGGCATATAAACCTAAATGCGGTGCACTTTGCGCGAAACTTGTCATTCGACTATCTAAATTTACTTTATTACTACTTAATTTTTTACCAAAGTCGGGACCTTTAACATTATAAAAATCGATACTCCCTGATTTATTTAATAAGTAAGCAATTTCAGTTTGTTCTTCCATGCCAACGGCTAAAACTTCTTGTCCAGCAGGTAATTTAAATTCATTTCTAGGTGTTACCGACGCAGATTCAAAAATTGGTGCGACAACGTAAAGTAAATAAAAGAAAATCATAAGTAGTGCAGCCAATACCATGACTCCACCTGAAAAAATACTAAACTGTGCAATTTTATCTTTGATCAAACGGCCTTTATCCGTATGAAAGTTAGATTTTTGCGAATGTGAAGCCATCAAAGTTTCCTTCAGCATTAAAGTTGGTCATATTATATTGTGTCAAGATGACAGTTTTGTTACATGAAGAATAAATTATCAATTATTCTGACATAAAAATGTCATACAAAGGTAATGTTGCTTCACATCAAAATTTCAATTACAAATAATTAATTTTATTATTCAATAACTGGACAAACTACAAGGCTAGAGCAATACTTTAGTTTCAAATCATATTAAATAATAATTATTACTTTTCGTGATACAGAGAGATACCTATGAAGCAGTTAGTACTAACATTAATCGGGCAAGACAGACCAGGTCTTGTAGAAGAAGTTTCATCAACAGTTTTACTACACAATGGTAATTGGTTAGCTAGTAATTTAAGTCATTTATGTGGGCATTTTGCAGGTATATTACAAGTTGAGGTACCAGAAGAGCATATAGAAATACTACAAAGTGCACTACATAATATCAAAGACTTAGAGATAAAAATTGAAGATGGTGAAGATACAGTCCATTGCGATCAAAGCCAGATAAATTTAGTGATCACTGGCAATGATCGACCAGGGATTGTGCAAGAGCTATCAAGTGTAATAAGGCATAAAGGCGCTAGTATTATTCACTTTACTTCTAAACAACAAAGTGCTCCTAATTGGGGAGTACCTTTATTTAATGCCATTGCTACTGTGCATTTACCAAGTGGATTAGATAAAAGTGAAATTATTAATGCATTAGAGTCCATTACGTCTGATGTAATTGTTGATGTGGAAGAAGCTTAGGCTTGTTTTTTCCATACTAAAAATCAATCAAAATGCTCGTTCTTCGGGCTTTTTTTCGTGCTATTTATTCTAATTGAAGTTACTTATGCTTCGCACTCTAACTGCTGGTTGGTAATAAAGTGGTTAAATTCTTTTTTTGGTAAAGCTTTACTATAAAAATATCCTTGAATGATATTACAGCCAATACCTTGTAAAAAACGCAGTTGCTTTTCTTTTTCAACACCTTCTGCGACTAACTCTAAACCTAAACTTTGTGCTAATGCAATTATTGCCTTAACAATTTGACTATTACCATACTCATCTGGAATTTTAGCGATAAAACTCGCATCTATTTTAATGGTATCAATAGGTAGTTGGGTTAAATAACTTAATGCCGAATATCCGGTACCAAAATCATCTAAAGCAATATGAACATCTAATGCTTTTAATGCCTTTAAAACTTTTTTAGCCTCATCCATTGATGATATAAAACTAGTTTCAGTAACTTCAATTTCCAAAAATTGAGCAGGTACTTGCCATACAGTTAGGGAATTCTGAACTGCTAAAACAAGGTTTCCTTTAGTTAAATGTAGCGCTGAAATATTGACTGATATGCGACCAAATTCAATGCCAGTTTCCATCCATTCATTTATTTGTTTACATGCTTGATTTAATACCCAAATATCTAAATCAATAATAAGTCCTAAGTCTTCAGCTAAAGGAATAAAACTAGCCGGAGAAACAACACCTAACTCATTATCATGCCAACGGATCAGCGCTTCAACACCAACCACTTGTGAGTTTAAAACATTGACTTTAGGTTGATAATAAAGCTCAAAGCTATTATTTTTTAATGCTTTACTTAACTTTTTTTCCATTAGCATTCGCTCTAATGAACGGGCATTCATTTCAGGTTTATATAACTGAAAAGAGTTCCGGCCTAATTCTTTACTGCGATACATGGCAACATCAGCATGTTTGAGTAACTCATCTGAATCGCTCCCATCATCAGGAAAAACTGCAGCACCAATAGAAGTTGTTATTGATATTTCATGCTCTTGAATTTTAAATCTCTCTTCTAAGCACAGAATCAATTGATTGGCAAAATCTAAAATATCATTAACCTCATCTACTTCAGTTAATAATAACGTAAATTCATCACCTCCTAAACGAGCCAGTGTATCACCTGCTTTTACATATTTTTCTAATCTAGATGCAACTTGTTGAAGCAATAAATCCCCAATAGTGTGCCCTAATGTATCATTTACTTGCTTGAAATGATCTAGATCTAAAAACATAACAGCTAAAATTTGATCATCTCGCTTTGCTGTTGCCAACGCCATTTCTAACCTATCACTAAATAAACGCCTGTTAGGTAAATGCGTTAGTTCATCAAAGTAAGCTAATGCTGTTATACGTTTTTCTGCTTTTTTTCTTTCCGTTATATCACTAAAAATGGCTGCATATAATAAGTCTTCATCTTCACTTTCTTTTATCTCTATGATTGTCAACCATTCAAGAAATAATTCACCATTTTTCTTTTTATTATAAATTTCACCTTGCCATACACCTTCTTTACGTAAACTTTGCCACATCTCATCATGAAATTGTTTATCATGATGACCTGAATTCAAAATCCTCGGTGTTTGGCCTATCGTTTCTTTTTCGCAATATCCAGTTAAAGCCGTAAATGCAGGGTTTACTTGTAAAATAGTACTTGAACTATCAGTGATCATAATACCGTCTAAAGAAGCATTGATAATTTTTTTAGCTAAAAAGAGGTTTTTTTGTGATTTTTTTAATGCGACATCTCTTTGCTCTAACACCATTTCAAGTTCGTTCATATACGCCACTTCAATATCCGACATAATATTATGTAATGACAATACACCAAGCACTTCTAAATCATCACTTTCTACAACCAGATGTCTGATTTTTCGAATTTCTAATAATTGATACGCTTTATATAAACTGGTTGTTTCTTTAACCGTAAGCAAAGGCCAACCGGCAGATTCCCAACAACTAGCTTTAATTTCACCTTTTTTCAGTAAATTAAGTAAGTCCCTTTCGGTTATTATGCCCTTTTGCTTTAAAGTTTTATTCTCAACTAAAACAGCATTAACTCTTTTTTCTCTCATCACCTTAGCGACTAATGTCATGCTATCGCTTGCATCGAGTAAGGGAATATTCGCATTATAACTTTTATCAACTAGTCTAAAATGAAGGTAATGTTCAAGTCCTTGGCTTTTTATGACATCAGATAGACTCACGACCCCTTGTGGTGTATTAGTTTCATCAACAACAAGTAAATGTCGAAAGCCATAATTATGGAATAGTACTGTCAATTCAGAAGTTAACATAGTACTTTGTACTTGCTTTACTGGGCTGCTCATAAAGTTAGAAATAGCTTGCTGATAAAATTTGGGTTGTGAAAAATCTAATTTAGCGCAATCAGCTTCAGTCCACACACCAATCAACTTATTTTTAAACATAATAAAAATAGCACTTACATTCCTATTTCCCATCATATTGGCAGCTTCCAACAATGAGGTTTCCGGCTTGCAGGATAAAATGTTTTTCGACATTAAATCAGCAACTGTTAACATTTTATTACTGGATTTTAAAACCATCATTGAAGCTCCATTTTAATGATAAATAGAAAAGTACAAACAAGATGAGAATTTTATCAAATAAGAAATAGCAGTAACTTGTTTTAGATCAAAGTAGATTTAACTAAGTCCATTTTTGAGATTTTATTTTAAACTAAATTTAAATGTGTTTTTTATGAACACCTAATATACCCATGCTCTGAAACCTGCATTTCCATGTAACATGGGTGTATCTTCTTCGGTCCCTTTAGGTGTCATAATTTGCGGAGAAACAACATCTAAATCTGAGGCTAACAAACTATCTTGGCATCTACTTAGGCACTCAAAGATACAACTAACACCCCATATGACGCTTAGTTTTTTACTTTTTTTCTATTTATAATTTTTAACCACTCATACCAATATGAGTAAGTTCGTGATCAAATTTATGCGTTTAACTATTCACTTTATCAAATACAGCTAATAATAGAGGGTTTGCCGATTTTTTTAATTCATTATTTAGTGTTTTATCTGCTTTTTTAAACATACTTCGTAGATGCGGCTTTAAGTGAGGTAATATTTTATTTTTATTTTCACCTTTTAGCTTAACAATCAAAGCGAGATTAAAAATAAGCTCAGGCTCTGGTAAAGCCGGTTGTCTGTTAGCGTAAGCATTAAAACAAGAGCCACAACCACCTTTAAATTGATAAGCAGTATTGCTCAGCATCACACCAAACCCTAAAAATCCTGCGATTAATTCACTCACTTGGGGTAATAACTCTTCACCACCAGGAGGCAACTCCCTACCATGATGAATTAAAATTAATGCTAGTGTTTGTGCAAAAGAAGCCACTAAATCTTGAGGCTGATTTATTTGATTAGGATTATATGAAACATAAATCACTTGCTCGTTCATATTATCATTAACTAACTTTGCGTCTTCACCTCTTAAACGCGGTGCAAACTGCCAATGAGGAAATACAACAGATTCCATTTGATTTGGTTCAACTAATTTTAATGGCCAATTTTGCATGCCTGCATAATTTACAACGTGATTAAATACGTTTTGAGCCATACCAAAGACACTATTAACCTGATCTGGAAAATAATGATTGTTAGGTAAAATAATTTCTGTTTTGTCTAAAAAATATTGCCCATCAAAACATTCAAAAGCCCAAACAAAAGTATCTAATACCCAGCTTTGCTCTTCGGTTGCTAATAATGGTCTAGATTTAAAAAGTGATAACATAATTAGTTCTTTGTAAGTTGATTCGCCCATTGCCAAGCTTGAGTATTATAAAGTGGCACAGTTGATAAAGCATGGTGATGACTACCGCTTGATTCTTTTGTTGAGTATGATAAATACATTAATGTTTTTGTATCTTTATCATAAATACGTCTTACCTTTAGGCTTTTAAATAGTATGCTTTTAGATTCTTTAAAAACCACTTCACCATTTTTAGAAAAATCTATTTTTTGTAATTGTTCAGCTAAAATAGGGCCTGTTTGACGACATGCAATTGACATATCAGAGGGATCAGAAAAATCTAAATCAGCTTCAACATGGCTAATATGACATGTAACACCTGGTATTTTTGGATCACTTTTCGCTTTAATTACCACATCTTTTGTGGTGAACAAACCTAAACTGACTTTACCTGCATCGTCTGAACATGCCGATAGCATAATTACACTTAACGCTAAAAATAAAACTTTATATTTCATAGTTTGTTTTTCTTATATAAATATATACCGTGAGCATAATGAACATTACGACTAAGTTAAAGCTTATTTTAATTTCCCAAGTTTGATACTCTTAAATCAAAGCTTTGCACTAAGCTTATTTTATCAAAGGAAATTAACATGACTAACCCTCTTCTCTCTCTCATTTCTGCCAGTGTTTTATTCGCTTTTTCACCTATATCTCATGCAAAAATAATTATTGGCAGCTCAATAGGTCAAACATTTAGTCAAAGAATGGAAACGCAAGAACTACAAAAAGTTGAAGTTAAAAATGCTAGTCACTTAAATATAAGCGTAGAAAAAAGTATTCCTAATGCAAAATATGGTGTGTTTTATTCTAATATGTCTACCCATTTAAAAAACATACCAAACAAAAAAGCCGATTTTAATTATCTTTTATTTCAAAGTGCAATAGACGTACCGCTAGGCCAAGATATTTCAGGCTATTTTGGCGCACAAATCGGGGTTAATAACATCAAACCTAACTGGTTAGAGTCTGATACATATTTTGCAACGGGTTTATATGGTGGGGTTGAATATCACTTATCAAAAGCGACGAGATTCTCTTTTGAAACTCGCTGGCTAACGACTATAGTTGATAACAATAGTAAAATAAAATGTGAAGCCGAAAACAAGGCTGAAGACGATAATTGTTTATGGCATTTTAATGGTGATTTACTAAATCAATTTCAAACAAGTTTAGGTTTTAGTTACCGCTTTTAGCTATCACTTTATTCATCTTTAATAGGCTCATCGATTTAGGTATAAATTTCTTTTAATGCCTTTTCGATTTTTTATCTTTTCTACATGCCGAATATTTTTTATTTATTACTTTAAAATCAATGAAATAAGTATTTTATTTTTATTTTTAATCAAATATAAAATGCCAATATAAGGTATATTACCGCATAATTAATACACGTTTTAACTTCAAATTTAAGGTAAATATGAATCAACTTCTCAATGCTAATAATCAAGGTATTCCGCTTAGTATTTTATCAACAGATAATTTCGACTCTTGGCTATCACAACAAAATGAGCTTGTTCGAACATGGTTAAAGCAAACACAATATAAAGGCTGTGGTTTATCTTTGATACCAAATCACACAGGTGCTTTAACACAAGTTGTATTTATTGTTGAAACACCAGAGCATTACTTTTCATGTGGTGAGTTAGCTAAGCAATTACCTGCAGGACAATATTCATTAAAAGCAGATACAAAGCATCACGAAGCCATTGCTTTTTCATGGGCAATTGGTTGTTATCAATTTGATGTATACAAAACGGTTGAAAAGCCACAAGTTACTTTAGGCTTAGCAAGCCAAACACTTGCTGATAAGGTTTTAAAGCAAGTTGAAGCAACGGTACTCGTACGTGACTTAATTAATATGCCGCCAGCAGACATGATGCCTGAACACTTAGCGCAAACCATGAGTGATTTAGCCGAACAATACGATGCCAATATGTCTCAATTAGTGGGCGATGAATTATTAGAGCACAATTATCCTACTATTCATGCAGTAGGGCGTGCAAGTTGTCATAAACCTAGATTACTTGATTTAACTTGGGGTGATGAAAAACACCCTAAAGTGACCCTAGTGGGTAAAGGCGTATGTTTTGACTCAGGCGGCTTAGATTTAAAACCTAAAGTGGGCATGCGTAACATGAAAAAAGATATGGGCGGTGCAGCTCATGTCATTGGTTTAGCCCAGTTAATTATGACTAACAATTTACCTATTAGATTACGTGTATTAGTGCCTGCAGTAGAAAATGTAGTTTCTAGTAATGCTTTACGCCCAGGCGATGTTGTAAAAACACGTCAAGGCTTAACCGTTGAAATTGATAATACTGATGCAGAAGGCCGTTTAGTTTTATGTGATGCGTTAAATGAAGCTCAAAATGATGATCCTGAGTTATTAATTGATTTTGCAACATTAACAGGTGCAATGCGTATTGCTTTAGGTACTGAGCTTCCAGGTTTTTTCTCTACTAATCGTAAAATTGCTAATGATATTATTGATGCCGGTGAGGATGTATTTGATCCAGTATGGCAAATGCCACTATATCAACCATATAAAGAACTTTTCAAAAGTGAAATCGCTGATATGACAAACTGCCCAACAGTACCCCAAGGTGCGGCTATTTGTGCCGCGTTATATCTACAATATTTTGTTGATGAAAAGACTGATTGGTTACACTTTGATGTAATGGCGTGGAATAACCGTAAGCTGTCAGGCCGCCCATTAGGCGGTGAAGCATTTGGTATTCGTGCTGTATACACCTATTTAGCATCAAGGTTTAATGCTTAAATTATTTATGGAGAACAGCTATGATCAGCAATCCAGAAGCGTTTCTAATTGATCTTTTTCATACAGCAATCAATGCTGCACATCCTAAAGTAGTTTTAGCCAAATATTTACCAAAAAACACCAATAAACGTGCCGTTGTTATTGGCGCAGGAAAAGCAGCGGCCTCCATGGCACAAGCCCTTGAGCAACATTGGCAAGGCCCATTATCAGGTTTAGTTGTCACACGATATGGTCATAATGAGACATGTAAACATATTGAGGTTGTAGAAGCAGCACATCCAATACCTGATGATGCAGGGCAAGCCGTTGCTAAACGTATTATGCAGTTAGTTGATGGTTTAACTAAAGATGATATTGTTGTTTGTTTATTATCAGGCGGCGGTTCATCTTTATTATCTTTACCTCCTGAGGGCATTAACTTAAGTGACAAACAAGCAATCAATAAATCGTTATTAAAATCTGGTGCTGCCATTGATGAAATTAATTGTGTTCGCAAACACTTATCTGCTATTAAAGGTGGTAGATTAGCAAAAGCTTGTTTCCCTGCAACTGTTCATACTTATGCGATTTCAGATGTACCAAGTGATGAAGCGACAGTGATTGCTTCTGGCCCGACAGTTGCCGATCCAACAACATCGATTCAAGCGTTATCAATCCTTGAAAGTTATCATATTCAAATACCAAATAATGTAAGAAATTGGCTGAAAAGCCCAGAATCAGAAACCTTAAAACAAGGTGATCCAGCACTTGAAAATACGCATTTCACTTTAATTGCCACACCAAAAGATGCACTTGATGCGGCTCAAACACAAGCTGAAAAAGCCGGAATAAAATCGCTAATATTGGGCGATAAAATTGAAGGCGAATCAAAAGAAGTTGCCAAAGTTCACGGCGCTATTACATTAAATATTGCTGTTCATGGCCAACCACTCTCTCCTCCTTGTGTCATTTTATCTGGTGGTGAAACCACCGTAGCCGTAAAAGGCAGTGGCCGAGGCGGACGAAATGCCGAGTTTTTATTAAGCCTCGCCATTTTCTTGCAAAAACAGCAACACTTTTATGTCATTGCAGCCGATACCGACGGTATTGATGGCTCAGAAGATAACGCTGGCTGCTTATTAACACCACAAACTTATAAAAACGCAAAACTAAAACAATTAAATCTTCAGAGTTATCTTGATAATAATGATGGCTATGGTTTTTTTGAAGCGACTGAACAACTTATAAAAACAGGGGCAACTAGAACTAATGTAAATGATTTTAGAGCTATTTTGATTTTATGAATAATTTAAAGTTCATATTTAAAAGTCTAGTTTACTAAGAATAACATCTATGGAATTGGTTGATTTTCATACTTTTCATACTTTTCATTCTACAGATAAAAATATATTTTGTATGAAAATTAAATTGACCTCTCGCAACTTGACACTAGTGACAACAAAGCATAATGTTAATGTTGCAAACTTGTTAAAGTTATTTAACTAATACAGAAATAAATAACTATAACAAGTAAAGAGAAATATATATTTTAGTAATATAGGCAAATTAAAAATAAACATCTCAATACTCGTTATGGATGAATTAATGTTCATTAATTTAGTGAAAATAAAATATATAAAAGTGGACTATTAAATATCGGTTTTTTCAACTCTTTTAGATGAGATCTCGCCGATTATCTCAACCATTGAGGAAATTAAAATAGTATAATTACACTAATTCTAACTTTAAATTTAATAATATCAGCCGTAATGTTTTTATTGGCTATTAAAAATCAAACAGGGGAAAACCTATGTCTGCACAAGTATATTCAGCGTTATTAGCAACTGCGCTTTTATCAACTTCTGTAAGTGCCAAACAATATTGGAGCGATACTAGCTTTAGCTTACTTAAAGGTAATAATTATGAAGTTGGAGATAATGAAAAAAATGTTTTCACACTAGAACATGCCAGCGGTCATAGCTGGGGAAATATTTTTACTTTTGTAGATAGGTTAAGTCCAGTAAATGATGACAATAAAGAACTATATGGTGAAGTAGGTATGACTTTTAACCTAATTCAGCAAAAAGACAGCTTTATTAAAGATGTTTACCTTGCTTCTCAATGGGAGTTCGGCTCTGATAAATTTGCTCAATTTGATAACTTATTATTAGGTGGCGGTGTTAACTTAGCTGTGCCTGGCGCAAACTTCTTTAATGTAAACCTCTACCGTCGTAATAACGAACATCGTGAGGCAAGCAACCAACTAACTCTTGCTTGGGCTTTCCCTTTTGCTGATGGTTTTGTTTACGATGGTTTTATGGATGCTGTTGATAGTACAGACAGCACATCTTCTAGCTATAACTTCACATCACAACTTAAATATGATTTTGGTCAGCATATGGGCATTGAAAAGAGCAAATTATACGCTGGTATTGAGTACGTATATTGGCATAACAAATTTGGTATAGAGGGCGTCACTGAAAAGAATGCTAATTTATTGCTTCAATGGCACTTTTAATATTAGCTTCAACTCAGTTTTAAATTCTAACTTGCAATCAAAGGGTAGCCGGAGGTTTCTAACCTCCAGTCCCACACCACCTATCATTAATTGTATTAAGCTGATATAAAGTTTTACCTATCCCTATATACCACCACTTATCCCTATGTACCATTCGTTAAGCCTTTCAGGCTTTTTTTTGTTTGTAGGAGAGGATAGTTTCACACTAATTTCTACGCACTACAAATGGTGAAACTTTGACTAAAACTACACCCCATTCTACGTCTAAAACTATCAATTCAAGACGTTATGATATTGACTGGCTGAGGACATTAGCTTTTATTTTATTGATTTTTTATCATATTGGTCAGTTTTATGTCGCGGATTGGGGATGGCACGTAAAAAGTGCTTACCTAAGTGATTTTTTGAAAAATATTATGTTACTAGTTAACCAATGGCGAATGCCGTTAATTTTTTTAATATCTGGAATAGCCTTATCGCTAGTAGAAGTAAAACTTAATCGTAGTAAATTATTTAAAGTGAGGTTTACGAGAGTAATACTACCGTTGGTTTTCGGTACTTTTCTAATCGTACCGCCACAAGTTTATTATGAGCTTGTGCAAAGTGAGGGTTATTCATCTAGTTATTTTGAATTTCTAAAGTTATACCTAGATACTAATAATCATCAGTACGCAGAGCATCAATTACTCACCAGTAGAACAGGATTTTCTCTGGGATTGATAACTTATAACCACCTGTGGTATTTACTCTATTTATTTACTTATACCTTAGTTTATATGGTGATTAAACCTTTATTAATCAAAGTTAAGTGGCAACAAATAACTAAAAAAATTACTGAGACTTATATTTTAGCCATACCGTTTATTTTAGTTTTTCTCTACGATTTTATATTATTAGAATACTTTCCAGATGATACCTTTGTATTGATTGGCGATTGGTATAATCATGCGCTTTATTTCACTATGTTGTTGCTCGGTTACGCACTCGCAAAGTCACCTACTGTTTGGCAAACTTTAATCAATAACCGTAAAACTTGGTTAGTGCTAGCAATAATCAGTTATGTCTTAGTTGTCATTCGCTTTAACAGAGCTTGGGGCTTTGATATTGATTATAATACTGCGTCAGTACTTACTCAGGTTTTGATTACTGCTCTGTGGTCTGCTAATAAAGTTTTGTGGTTACTAACTATATTAGGTTTTGCAGGGGCTTACCTCAATAAAAAACATCCTGCACTGACTTACATGAATGATGCTGTCTTACCTTGGTATATTTTACATCAAACGGTAATCATTATTTTTGCTATATGGCTAGCCAAATTTGAGTTAGGTCCTGTATTTGAACCCATATTATTAATACTTTGTACTTTTGTTGGTTGTGCTATAGGTTATGAAGTAATTAAGCGTTTTATTGTAACACGCTTTATCTTTGGCTTGAAAATTGAAACGACTGCTTTGGCTACTACAGAAATAGAACACGCTAAATAGAGCTTATATCAGCTTTCGTAGCCTGATCACTTTTACACTTTTCGGATATACAGGCATAGCTTGAAATATTACTTATTGAGTTATTTCACATATTTTTTTAATATTTAAAGCACAGTATTTTTTTGATATGAACATTATTTATTAGTGTTAATTCACACGGAAGTTTTTTATGAATTTTTTTGTCACGTACTATACACCTGTTTGGGTTATAATAAGACGTTATACCTTTAAGGGAACACGAATATGAATGAACAGGAATACGCAGGCTTTTGGATTAGAACTGGTGCAGCAATAATAGATTCAATATTAATACTCATCATAATTTTACCAATACTAACTGCAATATATGGCACAAATTACTGGATAAGTGAGTCTTTTATCCAGGGTTTTGGGGATGTTTTGTTCAATTATATATTACCAGCAATTGCAGTTGTTATTTTCTGGATTTATAAGTCAGCTACTCCTGGAAAAATGGCAACAAAGCTAATCATAGTAGATGCAAAAACCGGTGGAAAACCATCTACAGGTCAATTCATTGGGCGTTATCTTGGTTATTATGTTTCAATGATCCCATTATTTCTTGGAATTATATGGGTTGGAATAGACAAACGAAAACAAGGTTGGCACGACAAAATTGCCGGTACAGTCGTAATTAAAAGCAATAAATCTAAGCCAATTAAATTTGAATATAAGATGTAAGTAAGTAGTTACACTTGAAAAATACAGCTACTTAGCCTCCACCATGCAACTTTCTTTTTCCGATGAAGCTGTCGTTATATTACTTATTCCAGCACATCATAAACCGAGGTATTTGTGAGTTTTTATAAAAATATTAATGTAGTCGGAACTAGCGCTAGTGGTAAATCTACATTTAGCAAAGAATTAGCGGCTAAGTTAAATGTTGAATATATAGAAATGGATCAACTATTCTGGAAGCCTAACTGGGAAGAGTCGAATAATAGTGAGTTTCTTTCCAAACTAAAGGCAGCCATCTCAAATAATGGTTGGGTTCTTGACGGTAATTATTCAAGAACATCATCATTAAAATGGGCCAAGGTCAACACCATTGTTTGGATTGATTATTCGCTGAGTCGTACTGTATTTCAGGCTTTTAAAAGAGCAATCCAACGAATCTTAAGTAAACAAGAAGTATGGCCTAATACTGGAAATGTTGAATCGTTTCAAAAAACCTTTCTCAGTAGAAAGTCGATAATTCTTTGGACATTGCAAAATTATCACTCTAATCGTAAAAAATATGTTGAAATAATGACGTCTGATAAGTATTCGCACATTGATTTTGTTAGGCTAAACTCGCCAAAAAAGGCAAAAGAATTTATTGCTAAATTTACTTTGTAATCAGTAATATCAAACCTATAATGGCTCTTTTATTACGATCTCACAGCAACCTGTTTTTTTAATCCTTTTAAGTAACAAAGGCACTGCGACTCAATAGACTTAGAAGATAGAATGAAGCAGGATGCCGGAATCGAGATGTTTATCGGTTAACTTCAACAGACACGATTCAAGTCATTGGTACTTTTTGTACCGTTACTCCTCTAATAAATGATGGCTCAGACAAGGTGTAAGCGACTTTTTAAATTTTATTACCGCTTTTATTACCCTAAGTACCATAGGTTTTACCTGTAAATTCTGCTTTGCATGTAAAAAACACCAAGTAAAACAGGTCCGCCAGTCCAATTTTTAATGGTAGTGAATTAAAAAAATTTTCATTATTTACGTTCGAGTTATACAAAATACAAATCAGCAAAAACGTAAACATTTTTGATTGTTAAATAATTTAATATCAGTAAAGTATTCAGATTATAATATATTAATTTAAAACGAGTAATTCTACAGTCTCGTTATATGCAAAGGAAAGTTTGTGACACTTGAAGCTACTTGCTGTTGTAAGCAAATATCAATAACTCTTTCAGACAAACCTGAAATGAACTCAGTTTGTAATTGTACTAACTGTAAACAACGTACCGGAAGTGCTTTTGGAATATCTACTTATTTTAAAACTAATGCCGTATTAGAAAAATCTGGCGAAACAAAGATTTATAAGTTTTGGCATAAAGAGCAAGATCACGAACAAAATCGTCATTTTTGTACTCAATGTGGTACTACGTTGTATTGGACTATATCAACTATGCCCAATTTAATTGGTGTTGCTGGTGGTTGTTTTTCAGCTTCTGAAATTGTAGAACCAACTCATACATTAAATAACTCCAATAAATGTCAGTGGATTAGCTTTCCTTCTAACTGGCAAGTTCAAGAATAATTTGTATATACCCATGCTACATGAAAATGCGTAATTTCAGCAAGCGGACAAGCGAACCAAATGTTAGGTATAAGATTGTCGTTAAGTTATTCTCAACAAATATCTTATAGCAACGCAGTTGGCCGCTTATCAACTTACCCTACGGGAGTTGGGGTAGAAAACAAATTTAATTTTATCTTAGTTTATAAATTTAACTTTTACTAAATCGCTTTATTTTTATGGTAAAAAAATAAACTTAGCTACAAACAATGCAGTTAATGCCCAAACACCTGCTGAAATTTCTTTATGTTTACCTGTGCCCGCTTTAAGCACTGTGTAAGTAATAAAACCGATAGCAATACCATTTGCAATAGAGAAAGTAAACGCCATCATAACTGTTGTTAGTACTGCTGGTGCAAATTCAGTCATATCAGACCAATCAAGCCCTTTAAGTGATGTCATCATTACCATAGCAACATAAATCAACGCACCATCTACAGCAAAACCTGGAAGCATTTGTGCAAGTGGTAAGAAGAACACACCTAAAGCAAACAATACACCAATAGCAACAGCAGTTAAACCTGTACGACCACCAGCAGATACACCTGCAGCCGATTCAACATAAGATGTTACCGGAGGACAGCCAAAAGCCGTACCAATTACAGAAGAGATAGAATCTGCTTTTAAAGATTTCTTCAAACCTTTAATGTTACCTTTTTCATCTTGCAGGCCTGCACGCTCTGCAACGCCCATCAAAGTACCAGCAGTATCAAAAATATTTACAAATAAGAAAGTAACTATAACAGGGATCATTGCCACTTCTAACGCCCCCATAATATCAAGCTTCATGAAAATAGGTTCAATTGCAGCAAAGTCTGGAATAGCTAATAACCCGCCAACAGGATAAGACACAAATCCTGTTGCAGGTGCAAACGATTTTGCTTTTTCTGCAACAGTAAAAAAATCAACAGGCATTATGAATGTCATCATAAAGGCAACGATTGTGGTTATCGCAATACCGATAATCACAGCGCCAAATACTTTACGATAACTTAATACAGCAATCAGTAAAAAGCTTAAGAAACCAAGGGCTGGCGCTTCAGGTCCAAATTCACCAAAACCAAAGTGAGTCATATCTGCTAGTGCAACAACATTATCTGGGTTTGGCACAACTATGCCAGTAAAACGCAAACCTATAAATCCTAAAAATAATCCAACACCTGCGGTCATCGCAAGCCGTAAACTCATAGGTATGCTCTCTAACATCCATTCCCGAAGCCGGGTTACACTCATAATGACAAACAAACAACCTGAAAGAAATACTGCTCCTAGTGCTATTTCCCAGCTGTAATTCATTTGTAAAACGACAGTAAAAGTGAAAAAAGCATTCAGCCCCATACCTGGTGCCAAGCCTACTGGCCAATTTGCATATAACCCCATGAAAATTGTTGCAATAGCCGCACCTAGACAGGTGGCAAGGAATAACCCATCAAATGGCATTCCGGTTTTAGACATAATAATTGGATTTAAAAACATAATGTAAGACATAGTGACAAAGGTTGTTAGTCCAGCCATAAGTTCGGTTTTAACATTTGTTTTGTGTGCTGATAGTTTAAATAATCGCTCTAATAACCCTAGCCGGGCAGACTGATTATTAACTGACTGATTTACTTGGTCCATGATTCAGTTCTCTCGTTGATGTTATCAATGTTAGGTTTATTATTTGACAGTTTTATTTTATTAACATAATATCAACACTAATCACAATTGACACAAGTGTCAACTTTTAATTGATTGAATTTAGCGCTATTGATAATTATTAATGATGTAAATAAACACAAAAATATACGTACCGAATCTGTTCTATACCCAAGCCACTTCAAGATGCGTGTTTCAGGACTGCTGAAAAAATCATGATCTAGGCGCATCTTTGTATTAATGGTTGCTCCCTTAAAATAAGATGGAACAACGAGCATGATTTGCTCAGAAGTCCCCAGATGGGTTGGTTTAGAAGCGCATTAAGCTGCGTTATTGATCTTGAAAAGGGAATACTCCAGCACCAAACAAAAGCTTTGGTGCCGAATAAAAGAACTACTTAGTAACTGAAGTCGTTTTTAAGCTTAATGATATTTTTGGCTTTTCTACTGTAAAACCCGCTGCGTGAAAGTGTCCACCACCGTCAAATAGTTTAGCTATATTGGCTACGTCTACACCATCTACATCAGATCTCAATGAGAATATGCGTTTGTCAGATGAATCACAGTACATTGCTGAAAATGGTTGGCCTTTAGCTAATTCATTACCTATTTCACTGGTTAAGCTATTGGTATTTACACAGGGTACTTGATAGCCTGCTATATCAATCATTTCTACATTTTTAGATTTAGTCGCTCTGTCGATTTGTTTATTTTGATATTCAACTATGGCTTCGCCTTTGCTGATCAAATCTAATAACTTAGTTTCGTCTAAGTATTGTTCCCATACATCAAAGGTCATGACGCAAGTTTGTAGTGCCGCTGATACTTCTTTGCTGTTGGGTAGTTGCCAATGCCATAAATCGCGATCTTGGATATAAGCTAATAATGTTGGTACTGGACGATCTGGTAATAAGTGCTCCCAAGTGAGTACTGCACCAGAGCGTTCCATATCGAATACGCAACAGTTTAAGCCAGCTAGGGCTTCTTCTGCTGTTTTATGGTGATCTATGACTAATAAAGATTCAGCTGCTTTTTCTAACTTTAATATCACTTCGCGTGAATATGAAAAGTCGACAATAAAAACATTTTTATTGCTTACATCTGGCGCTTGATCGCCATGTTGTGCAGCAATAAACTCACAATCAAAGTTGTTTGCATCACAATATTGTTTTACAGCTAAAGCAGCACCAAAGCCATCAGAACAGTTTTTGTGATAAATACATAAATATTTCATTGAGTTTCCGTTTGTGATTTCTATTGTCATTTCTTATTATACTCAACCCACTTCAAAATGTAGAATTCAGTTGGAATTATAAACGCTTTATACAAGGCATTGATTGCAAAAAATAGTTATTCTCTTTTCTTTTAAGAAAATAATATTAATACAAAGATGCGCCTATAACATAAGTATACTACTACCTTAAACCACAGCCTTTTAATATTAACTGAGTTAAAGTTTCTGTGATGTCTTCAAAGTCTTCATCTGATAACGATTCTTTATCCATAGCAGCCAATACTTGCACACCAAAATCGGCATAATGCTGTGTTGAGCCCCAAATAAAAAATAATAAGTGCATCGGGTCAATAGGATCCATTTTTCCTTGATCTATCCATGCTTGGATAGCATCAGCCTTATGTTTTATTGAAGTTCTGAAGTTATGGTTCAAAAAATGACTTAAATGTGGTGCACCGTGTACCATTTCACTGGCAAATATACGTGATGCATTTGGGTTATTTTTAGATGACATCACTTTCGCACGAATATAAGTGGTTAAAGTCTCTCTTGGGTCATCATCTGCATTAATATCAGATACGGTTGCATCCCATACTTCTACGATATCACCTAAAACAGCGCCATATAGGTCGAGTTTATTTTTAAAATAATAATGAATATTGGCACGCGGCAGTTCTGCTCGTTCAGCAATACGCTTCATTGAAGCACCTTTAAAACCAAAAGTAAGAAACTCTTCTTCAGCAGCAGCGATGATCACAACTTGATTTTGTTGGCGAATACGTCCAGCTGGTTCTTTTCGGCGGTTTTGTAATACGTCAATTTCACTCATAAACTTTTAAATATGCTTAATCAAAAAAATCAGTATAAGGAATTTCGCTTATATGGGCTACACCTAACAATATAATAATACCAATTCAAATAAATATATGATCAATCTAAATGGTCTAAATGGTCTAAATGGTCTAAATGGTCTAAATATATAAAAAAGAAACGCTATTTGAAATAACATCTCTTTTACTATTTTTGAGCAAAGTTTTATCTAACCTAAATAATTATTGACCTATTTAGATTTAACTATTAAACGTTGGCGATGCAACACAGGTTCAGTATAACCGCTTGGTTGTACACTGCCTTTAAATACTAATTCATATGCTGCTGAAAACGCATCACTTGTATTTAAGTTAGCAGACATCGCAATATAGTTTTTATCTTGGCTATTTTGCTGATCTACCACTTTAGCCATACGAACTAAGGTATTTTCTACTTGTTCATTGGTACAAATTCCATGATGTAACCAGTTAGCAACATGCTGGCTTGAAATACGTAATGTTGCACGATCTTCCATTAGACCGACATCTTCAATATTAGGTACTTTAGAACACCCTATTCCCATATTCACCCAACGCACTACATAACCTAAAATACCTTGAATATTGTTATCTAATTCCAGTTGAATAGATTCTGCGGTTAACAGACTTTGGTCTTTTAATAATGGTAAAGTTAACAGCATATCTATGCTTTTCAGTCCTTTATCAACAATTCCATCTTGTCGGGCTGCAACATTTACTTTGTGGTAATGCAATGCATGTAAAGTAGCAGCGGTTGGCGATGGTACCCAAGCACAATTAGCACCTGCTTTTGGATGTACATCTTTTTCTACCAGCATTTGCGCCATATTATCTGGAATCGGCCACATGCCCTTACCTATTTGACCTTTGCCTTTAAAACCACAATTAAGCCCAATCACAACATTACGACTTTCATAAGCTTGGATCCAATCTTGTGACTTCATAGCCTCTTTTGGTACAACTGGGCCAGCTTCCATACATGTATGAATTTCATCACCCGTGCGATCCATAAAGCCAGTATTGATAAATACCACACGCTCTTTAGCTGCATAAATACATTGTTTTAGATTAACACTGGTACGGCGCTCTTCATCCATTAGTCCCATTTTTATAGTATTAGCTTCAAGGCCAAATGCGTCTTCAATTAAACCAAATAATTTAACTGCAAAAGTCACTTCCTCAGGGCCGTGCATTTTTGGTTTTACAATATAAATACTACCAGCTGAAGAGTTAACTAATGCTCCTGTATGTTTTAAATCATGGATTGCAATAAGTGATGTCACTACGCCATCTAAAATACCTTCAGGTATTTCACTACCATCTTTACAGATAATGCTTTCATTTGTCATTAAATGGCCGACGTTTCTCACAAACATTAAGCTTCTTGCGCTTAAGGTTAGCTCTTTACCATTTTTTGCTGTGTAATATCTGTCTGTATTTAAACTACGATGAATCACTTTATCGCCTTTTGTCACTTTTTCGCTTAAATCACCTTTCATTAAGCCAAGCCAGTTTTTATAAACCTGTATTTTATCGTCTACATCTACTGCGGCTATTGAGTCTTCACAATCGTGAATAACCGTCACTGCAGATTCAATAATCACATCGCTCATATTTGCGATATCAGCTTCACCGACAGAGTCATTTGCATTAAATACTAATTCTGCATGTAAGCCATTATTTACTAATAAAATAGCACTTGGTGAGTCTTTATTGCCTTTAAAACCTACAAATTTTAATGTATCTAATAACTGTGTTGTTTCGCCATTTATTAATGTAATTTGCAGTTGTTCGTTAACGACTTGGTAGTTAGAAACCTCAGAGAAAGTACCTTGCTTTAATGCAAACGTCTCATCTAAATATTGCTTAGCATAAGCAACTACAGCATCACCACGTTTTGGGTTATACCCTTTAGTAATGGCAGTTTCCTCATTAATTTCGATTACATCCGTTGAATATAAAGCATCGTATAAACTGCCCCAACGCGCATTAGTCGCATTAAGTGCATAACGCGCATTCATTACTGGCACGACAAGCTGAGGGCCTGCTAAGTTAGCAACTTCTGGATCGACATTTTTAGGCGAGATTTTAAAATCAGCAACATCTGGTACTAAATAGCCAATTTTTTGTAAAAAGGCTTTATAAGCTACTTCATCGTACTTACTGGTTTGGTGTTGTTTGTGCCACTCATCAATTTGGGATTGCAGTTTTACTCGTGTATCAAGTAATTGCTTATTGATGGGTGATAATTCATTTACTATGGCTTCAAATAACTGCCAAAATTTATCCTGTTCTATCCCTGTACCAGGAATAACATCATGGTTTATAAAATTAAAAAATGCTTCAGCTACCTGAAATCCGCCAACAGTTATTCTTCGCTTTGTCATGTGGTAGATCCTACTTCTATACTTAAAATAAAAAGTAGCAGGCCAAATTGGATGAAAAGCCAACTACAGAAACTTTTTATGCTTTACTTAACGGGTGCGCCTTGCGCTATCCATAAAGCAATGTAATTACGTTCATCGTCTTCTATTTTGGTTTTATTCATAAAAGGCATATCTTTAGCATCAACTGCTCTGGCTTTAATTCTCGGTGCCCAACGACTCATTTGTGCTAAATTATCAAGTATTACACCTCCTTGCGCCACTTTAAAAATATCATCGGTTGGTGCACTTGAATGACACCCTGTACAACGACTAGTAATAATGTCGTTTACTTTTTTCAGATCAACCGTATGAACTTCACTGCCATCTTCATCTATAATAGGTGCTGCCGATTTAGGTGCGATTGCCACAGCTAAAACAATTGATAATACCACAGCACCAACTAATACTAATGGGCTTTGAGTACCTTTATGTTTTGCTACAAAGTATTGACGAATAGCCGCTGTAATGACAAAAATCACCATGAGAACTAACCAATTATATTCATGGTTAAAGATCATAGGGTAATGATTACTGATCATGATAAATACAAGCGGTAAAGTTGCGTAAGTATTATGAGTTGAGCGAAGCTTTGCTTTAGCACCCCAAGTTGGATCTACTGGTTCGCCTTTCTCTACTGAGGCTACTAATGCACGTTGTGATGGCATAATAGTGAAAAATACATTACCCGCCATGATAGTACCAATCACAGCACCTACATGCATAAATGCACCACGTGCACTGAATGTTTCACTTAATACATACGATAAACCAGTTATCAATGCCATTAAAATAATACCAAGCAATAAACCATGCTCAGCTAATTTTGTACGACATAAAACATCATAAACAATCCAGCCACCTACAATAGATGTTAAACCGATTACGATTGCTTGCATTTGGCTTAATTCTGCAATGTTAGGATCTATTAAATAAATATCGGCACCAACGTAGAACATTAAGCTTAACAATACAAAACCGGTTAACCATGTGCTATAAGCTTCCCACTTAAACCAATGTAACAGCTCAGGCATTTTTTCTGGTGCTTGCTTATATTTAGCAATTTCATAAAAACCACCGCCATGAATTGCCCATAGATCTCCGCCTATGCCTTTATCTGATTTCCAACCCGGTGGTTTTTCTAAATGATTATCTAACCAAACAAAGTAAAAAGATGCTCCTATCCAAGCGATACCAGTAACTACGTGGGCAAAGCGTAAAATTAAATTAACCCATTCTGTGATATATGGATCCATGTTGATCTCCGATACATTCTGCACGTTGAGATAACCGCTATCTCAAAGCATGTGAATTGTTATTATTTTTTATATTTTTTGATTCATGTGGAATTTAAAACCCGTTCATAAATCTATATTTCTGTTGTTTTTATAAAGCGAAAGCCTCACTACATTTAGTTATATACCCAAGCTACTGGAAATGCATGATTTCAGCGCGAGTTTAAATGGTCAAATACAATACATTTATTGCAGGTAATGGTTATTCCCTTATCAACATAAATAACGCGGTAGCTGACCATTTAAAACCATACAATATTGAATTATCAAGTAAGTAATCACTACGTTATATCAGTTTGAAAGACAATAAGCATTCCTAACATGATGTGCCTTGTGCTAACTCACCTGATAAATTCTGAAACAAGTATTATCAAGTGGTTTGGGTATAATCTCTACAACGCTGATGTTTTTTTATTATCTCTGTCATGGGCTAAATCCCCCATAACGTAGGTTTCACGTACAGTACGGTCATCACCTAATGTAGTTAATACAAATAAACGCTCTAGAATGTCTTTAGTATTGTTCATACGAACACGCATTAAATCTGTTGATTTGTAATCCAAAACAATAAAGTCTGCTTCTTTACCTGACGTAAAGTTACCAATTTTATCGTCTAAATCTAATGCAGAAGCACCACCTAAAGTCGCTAAGTAGAATGATTTAAGCGCAGTCAGTTTTTCACCTCTTAACTGCTGAATTTTGTAAGCCTCGTTTAGTGTTTGTAATTGAGAGAAGCTTGTACCACCGCCCACATCAGTACCTAAACCCACATCTACGTTATACTCTTCTGCTTTTTTCAAGTTAAATAAACCACTACCTAAAAATAAGTTTGAAGTTGGACAATAAGATAAAGATGAGTCTGTATCACTTAACCTTTGATATTCGCTATCACATAAGTGTATGCCGTGTGCAAATATACTACGCTTGCTTAATAAACCGTGTTTATCGTAAACATCTAAATAATTTTCACATTCTGGAAATAAATCGCTTACCCAAGCACATTCATTTTTATTTTCAGATAAATGAGTATGCATAAATACATCTGGGTATTCTTCAAGTAATTGACCGGCTTTATGTAATTGCTCACTGGTGCTAGTTGGTGCGAAACGAGGGGTTACAGCGTAATGCAAACGACCTTTGCCATGCCATTTTTCAATAAGCGATTTTGATTCTTCATAACTCGATTGCGCTGTATCAGTTAAGTTATCTGGTGCATTGCGATCCATCATGACTTTACCGCAAATCATACGTACATTGAGATCTTGGGCTTGTGTAAAAAACGCATCTACTGATTCAGGGTGCACAGTACCAAATACCAAAGCCGTTGTTGTGCCATTAGTGAGTAATTGATCTAAAAAGAATTGCGCCCTTGGTTTAGCAAAGTTTGTATTACCAAATTGCGATTCAGTTGGGAAGGTATAAGTTTCTAGCCATTCTAATAATTGCTCACCATATGAGCCTATAATTTCAGTTTGCGGATAATGAATATGTGTATCAATAAAACCAGGTATTAATAAACCATTATCGTGATGCTTTACCGCAGTATCGATTGATAACGTCGGTAAAATATCACTCGCCAAACCGACAGTTTCAACCAAGCCATCTTTCACAACAAGAACACCATCTTCAAAATATTGATAACTTTGTTCATTGTCTTTAGCAGGATCGCTTAAAAAATGTAAAATTTCACCGCGAAATGCTTTTGTTGTATTACTCATAAAGTTATTAACCTTGAACTTAATTTTACTATTTATATATTTCTAAAAACGAATTGTGATTTTTTGTTCATCTATTAAGGCGATTTCATCACAGTTATCACCTTTACCACCGCGATCTACAACTAAAAAGTCACTTTGCTCATTAAGGGCTAAACAGAAGTGATGCCAGGTTCCTTTATGATAATTAACGCCTTGTTCTGCTGTGGCTAAAAATACACGTATTTTTGTTAAGTCTAGATCACCCTTAGGTGCGACAACCACTAAATACGGATTAGTTCCCATAGGTATAAATGCTTGACTACCTTTAGGGTGACGTTCCATCATGCCAATCTGAATTGGCAAAGCCAAAGGCGTAGAACGGAAAATATTTATTATGGCTTTACCATCATTATCAGTGACATCAACATCAGCTAAATTATGATAACGCGTTGTGAAACCTTGATTAATTTCAAAGCTTTTAACAGAATCAACACATTCAATTACATCACCAAATTCAGTAAATTCAGCCGCAACTAATGGCACTGCTTCAATAAATTTTTTACCTTTGTCATCTTCATTGATATAACAGTGCTGCATAACTAACTGCCTCTATAAGTTGAGTAACCATAAGCAGTTAATAACAATGGAATATGGTAATGAGTACCATTGCTATCTATGCTAAATACGATATCAACATAAGGATAAAAACCTTGCTCTTGATTTAAGTCAAAATAAGACTTAGTATCAAAATGCATACGGTAGTTACCTGCATCTAATACAAGATCATCATCTAACAAACCTGCAATACGACCATCTTCATTGGTGATCCCTTGTGAAATCACTTGCCATTGCCCTGCTACTTCTTTAAATAATTGAATAGGTACTGAGCTCGCTGGTAGCCCTTTTGTTGTATCTAATACGTGAGTTGTTATTTGGCTCATTTGTTTTCCTAAATGCTGTTATTTAGTCTTAAGGTCTTGCTAAACTTAATTCAAACCGAATTTCGAGTGTTACATCTTGTTCTGAACCTTATGTCTTATCCTAAGAGAACTTATTTAATCTAATATGGAAGATTTTACGTTGCTCTTCTGCGGCATTTTTAAATTCAGTTTCACGATCATTATCTATACGCGCTTCTAATAGAGCCAACATTTGCGCTGCACTTTTACCAGTAGCACATACAATGAAAATAAAACCAAATTTGCCATGATAATCATCATTGCCTTTTGCTAAGGCTTTAATGGTTGCTTCATCTGCCGCATTCATGCCCGATTGCTCACCCGCTGCTAGCCTTTTTGTATTAGCGTACTTTTTCATTAAGCTACTGACGTCACCAATTTTAGGATGACCATCAAAGGCTTCTAAATAATCACCTTCTGATAATCCAATCCAGTTTGAATTTGCAGCTTCAAATAAGGCATCTAAATCTACATAAGGACGAGACTCCACCATTTTTGATACCCAAGCACTTGATGTACAACACTGCATAAATGCATGTTTTGCTTGTGCTACGTCCATTGCGTTAATGTCTTGAAAATTCATAATGCACCTTTAAACAATAAAAATGCTTCTCATCCCTGAAAAGCCAATGAAAACTGATTTGTTAATCTATTTCGGTAAGCCAAATAAACGCAAGCGAGAAATTCCGCCATCAGGGTATATATTTAGGCGAATATGGCTAAATGCATTACTGCCACTCGTTATCTCATTAATAAATAAATGTTCACGATCTGCAAAAAGCTTGGTTTTACAGATCACTTCTTGCCATTCAACATTGCCATCTAATACATCTTTGTCTTTACCATTAGTTGCTTCTAGCGAAAAAGTATCTGGGAAGTTACCTTTAAAGTGGGCTGTATCTACAATCAGTTTTTGCAAGTCACCAGGAACCGCTAATTTTACAATTGACCAATCAGGACCCGGATCACGACGGCGTTTCGTTTCCCAACCATCGCCCATATTCACACCACGACCAGGCATAATAAGATTACTTTTATCGCTAAAGAACATATCTGAACATAACAAAGCACGGGCACCATTTTTAATAGATGCTAAATCAATTAATTCACCTTCAACAAAATTATTAGGATCTAATTTAGGATCGCCATAAACGCGAAAACGTGCGACACCGCCATCAGGAAACATATTCAACCTAACATGAGTCCAAACTTGCTCTTTATTTTCTAAATCATCATTAACAGGAAAAAGGTTTTGGCTATGTGCAGCTGTAGAGCTTTGCTTTAAAATCGTTGTCCAAACTGCATCGTTTATATCGCCATCACAATGACATGCTTCAACTGAAACAGATTGCGGTGCATTGCCTCTAAAGTGATTTGTGTCTATATCAAAACCACGGATCACACCAGGAACACCAAGACGAATTGTACACCAGTCAAATTCACGACCATTATCACGGCCATAGCTACGACGTGACTCCCAACCATCCATCCATTTACCACGATCGGTAAATTTTTCTTCGATAAAAATACCACGACCTGGTTTGATCAGATTTTCCATTTCAGCAAAAAAATCATCGCTACAAGCGAGTGTTTCGCCACCTAAACGTGCCTGTGCCATATCGATAAAATGTTGGGTGTAATAAGTGTTCAATTCCTCTTGATTCATTTGTTTCTCTCTGTTGTTTTAGCCCGATATTAATCGTGCACACTTTGATTAAACAAACGCGACTAAAGTCCCGTCTATCGCTTTTCATTTTTAAGCTGCACGACTAAAGCACAGTCTATATTCACTCTAAATTCGGCCTTTAAGTAAAGGTTGACCTACAGGTGTATTAATAAATTCATCATTGTCATAAACGGTTTGGCCTCGTAAATATGTACGCTCTACACGCCCTCTTACAATGCGCCCTTCGTATGGTGTAATTTTGTGCCTATGCTTAATCATCTCATTGGTAATTACGTATTCAGATTCATCATCAAACACGATAAAATCAGCGTGATAACCCACTTTGATATGACCTTTAATATGATCCATACCAATAAATTTTGCTGTTTGCGCACTCATCCAATGGGCGATATCGGTTAAATCAAAGCCACGCTCTGTAGCTTGTGTCCAAATCAAAGGTAATCCAAATTGCAGTGCTGAAATTCCACCCCAAGCTTTTTCTACATCCCCACTATCAATATGTTTTAATTGCGGTGTACATGGAGAGTGATCAGATACAATAAAATCAATTACGCCATTTTTAAGACCTTGCCAAAGTTGATGACGGTTATCGTTTTCACGAATTGGCGGACAACATTTAAATAATGTTTTACCATCAGGAATTTCTTCAGAAAATAAAGTGAGGTAATGCGGACAAGTTTCAATTGTTAAACTGAGACCTTCTTCACGGGCAGCCTTAATACTACTGATCGCTTCAGCACTTGATAAATGCACAATATGAACATGACAGTCTTGATCATTCGCTTTCACTTCTCGGTTCAGATCTATCATCATATCAATGGCATCATTTTCCCAAGACTTAGGGCGAGAATCTAAAAATGTTTGATAACTATGACCTATTTCAGCGGGTTCACTATTACCACAATCAAGCTCTGCATGAATTAAATAAGGCGAGTTATGTTTCGCTAAAATCGGCATGGCTTTGCGTAAATCATCCACTTCCATATTTGGAAACTCTTCAATGCCAGAGTCTATTAAAAATGATTTAACACCTAACACACCTGCATCTAATAATTCATCTAAATCATTTACGCTATCAGGAATAACACCACCCCAAAAACCACAATCAACCCAAAGTTTATCAACTACAGCATCTAGTTTTTCATCAAATGCCTGTTTGTTAATGGTTACTGGAATACAGTTTAAAGGCATATCGACTAATGTAGTAATACCACCCGCTGCCGCAGCTTGAGTCGCAGTATTAAAACCTTCCCATTCAGTACGTCCTGGTTCATTAATATGCACATGACTATCAACTAAACCTGGCATTAATACTTTATTACCTAAATCTTCAACTGCGCAACCAGGCTCACAATTGTATTCTCTGATCGAATCTATCAGTCCATTTTTAATAATAACAGTAGCTGCATGAACGCCTTTTTCTGTCACAACACGTTGGCTGCGAATGGCAAAATGATTTGTCGGATTTTGGTTTTTAATATTGCTACTAGACATCTTTTTCACTCTTAGTTAATTGTGTTATGCGACATTTTGATTGTTATTGTCATCGCTATCTTGCGCTTTTAATGCAAACCATCGCTTACTAATTTATGTTGTTTACGTTTTTTATTGCGTAAGTTCCGCGCTACCTTTTTGCTCTTGGCTTTGATCCGTTTGTTTAGCATACTGTTCTTGATCATCAATCATTGATTTTAATTGTGTCCACTCAACACCTTGTTTATTTGGTGTCGGCTCAAGTTCTGCTTGATATAAGCCAATAATTTCACCAACAATTGATACCGCAACTTCCATCGGTAACTTACCTGGAACATTACTTAAGCCCACAGGACATGCGATTTTGTTTACTAATTCTTTTTTTATGCCGCGATGGTCGAATCTTTGTTGAAATCTCTTCCATTTAGTATCTGAACCAATTAAACCTAAATACTTAAAGTCTTCACGCTTTAAGATGGCACTGCAAATATCAAAATCTCTTTGGTGGTTATGAGTTAAAACAACGTAATAACTATTAGCTGGCATATTGGCAATTTCATCAATAGGGTTATCTGTGATCACGTGATTGGTATTATTAGCCGCTACTTCAGGGAATAATTCTTCACGTTCATCTACCCAATGTAATTTAACCGGTAAACCTGCAAGCATAGGGGCGATTGCATGGCCAACATGACCGGCACCAAATAACATAATATTGATATGTGAGCTGGTAAAGCTTTCAAATAAAACACTTGTTGTACCACCACAACATTGGCCCAATTTGGGACCTAATGGAAAGTGCTCTAAATGCTGCATTTGCTCGCATTTAGCTAAAATATCTAAAGCAATTTTTGTTGCTTTATGCTCTAAATGACCACCACCTATGGTATCGAATGAGGCGTGACTACTTACCACCATCTTGGTGCCACTATCTCTTGGAGCAGAACCACGAACACCAAGAATTGTCACTAAAACATACGCTTCGCCTTTAGCTGTTAATTCTTTTACTGCGTCAACCCAACAGGTATTTGGTGTCATCATGGTTCTACTCCTACATTTTTACTGTGCTTTCATTTGTTGAACAGCCATCAAGACACGCTCAGGTGTTGCTGGCGTATGTAAAATTGGGCTCAACCTATAATTACTTACACTTGATACTGCATCTCTTAATGCAGACCAAACTGAAATAGCTAACATAAATGGTGGTTCACCTACAGCTTTAGAGTTATAAATTGTGGCTTCACGATTTGGTTCATTTTGTAGCAGTTCTACATTAAATATTTCTGGCATATCAGCGATAGCTGGAATTTTATAAGTTGCCGGACCATTGGTCATGAGGCGACCTTTTTCATTCCAAACAAGCTCTTCAGTGGTTAACCAACCCATACCTTGAACAAATGCACCTTCAATTTGACCTAAGTCGATTGCAGGGTTAAGTGAGTCACCTACATCATGTAATACATCAACACGTTCAACTTTATATTCACCTGTTAGGGTATCAATTAAAACTTCTGAACATGACACTCCATTTGCGTAATAGAAAAATGGGCGACCATTGGCTTTATCGCGGTTATAATGAATTTTTGGTGTTTTATAAAAACCAGTAGAAGATAAAGAAACGCGATTCATATAAGCCAATTGAATTAGCTCTGCAAATGCCATGACTTTTTCTTCGCCAATATGCACTTGATTATCTAAGAACATCACTTCATCTTGCCTGACTGAAAAATGCTCGCTTGCAAATTTCACTAATCTTGCACGAATTTTTTTTGCTGCATTTTGTGCTGCTTTACCATTTAAATCTGTACCTGATGATGCTGCCGTAGGTGAGGTATTTGGCACTTTATCAGTACGAGTTGCACTGCATACAATATTATCAATATCTACTTGGAATTCTTGTGCGACAACTTGCGCTACTTTGGTATTTAAGCCTTGCCCCATTTCAGTACCACCGTGATTTAACTGAATTGAGCCATCTGTATAAAGATGAATTAGGGCACCTGCCTGGTTTAAATGCTGCACTGTAAATGAAATGCCAAATTTAACCGGGGTGAGAGCGATGCCCTTCTTCAAGAATGGATTTTCTTTATTAAACTTGGCGATTTGGGCACGACGTTTTTGATACTCACAATCAACTTCAAGCTTTTCGATCATCATAGGTAAAATATTATGTTCTACCGTTTGACCATAATGAGTAACATTCCTATCTGTTTGACCATACAAGTTTAATTTACGCACTTCTAACGGATCTTTTCCTACTTTACGAGCAATATCATCCATGACACCTTCAATAGAAATCATACCTTGTGGACCACCAAATCCACGATATGCCGTATGTGATACTGTATTGGTTTTACAACGATTACCAACAACATGAGCATGCTCTAAAAAGTATGCGTTATCACTGTGGAACATAGCACGATCAACAATGGCATCAGATAGATCAGGTGAATAACCACAGTTGCCGTTAATATTAAATTCAATGCCTTTAATTAAACCTTCACTATCAAAGCCTGTACGGTAATCATTTTCGAACGGATGACGCTTTCCTGTTAAAGTCATATCATCAACACGATTTAAACGTAATTTAACGCATCGACCCGTTTTATTAGCAAGTAATGCTGCAATGCATGCCCAAGGTGCTGCTTGTGTTTCTTTTCCACCAAAACCACCACCCATACGGCGCATATCCACAACGACTTTATTAAATGGAATATTTAATACTTCGGCTACTAAAATTTGTACTTCTGAAGGATGTTGGCTTGAAGTGTAAATAATCATCCCGCCATCTTCTGTAGGCTCTGCGCTTGAGATCTGCCCCTCTAAATAAAAATGTTCTTGACCACCAATTTTAAGCGCGCCTTCTAATACATGCTCACTGCTATCAATTGCAGCTGGTGCATCACCACGACTTTGTGTATGTGTTGGACGGACAAAATTATTTTTAGCTAATGCATCTTTTACCGATAAAACAGGCTCTAGTTCTTTATATTCAACAACAGCTAACTTTGCTGCTTTTACTGCAACCTCATGACTTGTAGCAGCAACGGCAAACAGGGCTTGGCCCATAAATTCAACTTTATCTAAAACAAGTACTGGATCACCTTTAAATACAGGGCCAATGTCGAGATGTCCTGGTACATCAGTTGCGACTAAAACATCAACAACACCTGGTGTCGCTTTAACTTTGCTTAAATCTATAGATTTAACAATGCCATGCGCAATTGTTGTTTGACCAATTGCACCATGAAGATGATTTGCCATTATTGGACGGTCATCGATATATAAAGCTTTACCGCTCACATGTTTATCAGCACTTTCATGTTTTCTAGAAACACCAACTTTACCTATGACATTGCTAGATTTTTTACTTGGTAATTGGGTTAACTTACGCATGATAAAAAACTCCAGTATTGATGTTAGGTTGTGTTATTTCGATAAAGGCTTTTTGTAATAGGTTTTGCGCTACTTGCATTCTGTATTGCGCTGATGCGCGCACATCATTCATTGGAGTAAAATCAGTTGCTAAAGCGGTCATTGCACTTTCAATTGTACTTTGTGTCCAAGGTTGACCATTTAATGCTTTTTCACAGTTACTTGCACGTTTTGGAATACCTGCCATGCCACCAAATGCAATACGAGCACTTTTGATCACATCACCGTCGATTTCTAAATTAAATGCAGCTAACACCGCCGAAATATCATCATCAAAACGTTTCGATATTTTATATACTTTAAGGTGCATATTTTCTTTTGCTGTAGGAATGATGATGCTTTGAATGAATTCACTTTGTTGTTGCGATGTGACTTTATAATCTACAAAATAATCTTCTATAGGAATAACGCGATTATCATTACCTTTACGTAAATTAATTTGTGCATTAAGTGCAATTAAAACAGGCGATGTATCACCAATTGGTGAAGCATTACCTACATTACCCCCTAATGTGCCTTGATTTCGTATTTGCAGTGAACCAATACGCTCAATCATTTCACCAAATTCATGATATTCGGTAGCAAGATTAGGTGTGAAATCTGTATAAGGTAGTGCTGCACCAATTACAAACTCTGATTCATTTTGTTCAAATTTTTGTAATTCAGGTACATTGCCAACATAAATAATTGTACCTAAAACTTTCATCATTTGTGTTATTTCTAACACAATATCTGTACCACCAGCCACAATTCGCGCATCTGGATGAGCAAGCATCAATTCGCTTAATTCTGTTAATGTTGTAGGACTATAAGCGACTTGGTCACCTTGTGATAATTGCTGCATGGTCTCTTTTTGAATTATTGCCAGAGCTTCAATTGTTTGACCTTTATTACGGTCAAACTGATCTGGTCCATGACTACTAGCCGCTTTTGCCGCATCAATAATGGCGCGATAGCCAGTACAGCGACATAAGTTTCCTGCAAGAGCTTCCAATGTTTTTGCTTTTTTAGGCTCTGGAAAATTTTTATGTAAAGCAAATAAAGACATGATAAAACCCGGAGTGCAAAAACCACACTGAGAACCATGAAAATCAACCATGGCTTTTTGCACTGGGTGTAACTTATTTCCATCTTGCAAATCTTCAGCGGTGATCAACTGCTTACCATGTAAACTTGGTAATAAACTGATACAGGCATTTAAACTTTTATAACGTAAATTTCCACCAGCATACTCGGCAACGACAACAGTACATGCACCACAGTCCCCTGAAGCACAACCTTCTTTAGTGCCATTTTTACCTGCATTATTTCTTAGGTACTGGAGAATACTGGTATTTGGATTGATATCACTTAAGATCGTTAAACGATCATTAAGTAAAAATTGAATTTGATTATCAGTCATAAAATATTGCTTACCCTGCTCGCTTTTTATTTCTTTGTTATTCCTAGTAACAAAAATTGAAATGTTTGTTACTATAAACCTGACACTAATGTCAACTTACGTGAAATATAAGTTAATGACCGACATGAGTCAAGGCCGAATTTTAAGAAACAATTAAATACCCTTTAATAATAGACATTAAAAGTTAACAAAATATTAATAAAAAAATAGGTGTTCTGGGTTAAAGCTGTCAGCAAACAATAAAGTTTGATCAGAATACGACGTTATTCGCCAATAATGTATAGATTTTAAGGGTAAAGTTTGATCATTTAAGGAGTGGGCTGCAACTGATAACTACGCCTCATGACAATATAATTTGATCGTTTTTACTGTTTTATTGGCATGTAGCCAATGACCGCCTTGTGCCATCAACCGTTATTCAGTTAATAACCTTTATTTTCAACTTAAGTAAGAAAGCAGACGTTAGCTTTTATACTTTAAACGAAGGCTCAGTAGGTCTACAGAGGTGGATAGTATTAGCATGAAATCAGCCCTCCTAACGTTCCCTTAGATACGATTGCTGACCTTAATGAAAATTCTATTTTAATACTTAATTTGTTCTGTAGGCATAAAAACAAGATCTAAAGAGGGTCAGCTTTCTGATCATACAGCGGACATAAAATTAATACCTTTATCTTACTAAAGGACACATAACGCCTAAAGCTTAATTTATCTATTAACTGATTGGATTGCCCTATTAATGATTTAAAGTCACGGATTATCTCCTTAAGGGTTCTTTAAGGTTCATATATTACATTTGTCATCATCAACAAACGGGAGATGATGACAATGATAGGTTTAACCTCAAACAACCAAATCCAAACAGAAGTTTCATTAAGAAGAGATAAAGGAACTTTAATTGAGAAACAATTAAATTTTGATATTCAGCTTGCTCCTATTGGCAGTAAGAATAGAAATGAAATCGAAGCATTCATTAAGCAAGGATTCGCTAAAGCTTATAATGCAAAAATATCTATTACGACACCGCATTTATTAGCACTATCAAACGGTAATTATAAAGCCGCTTTAGGTATTCGTAGTGGACACGACAAGTTATTTTTAGAGCAATACCTTTCGGGCGCTATAGAGCAACAATCCGTTTTTTTAGACAATAACGTTAAACGACAAGATATTGTTGAAATAAGCCACCTATTTAGCAATGCAAAACGGTTTACCATTCCATTATTTATGGTAACAGCAGTATCATTATTTTATTTAAATTATAAGTATTTAGTATTTTCTGGCACGGAAAAAGTCATTAAGTTAATTGGTAATGCTGGTGTTTCAAAAACTCGAATAGGTAAAGCTGATCATAATAAAATAGCAACATCTACTGATGACTGGGGCAGTTACTACAGTACCAATCCCAAAATTATTGCGGTATCCCTTTCAGAAGTAATGTATCTCATTACTAAGCATCCGTTATACACAAAAATGTTTCAATCTCTCGATGGTCAAATTGCAAAAATTTGTCAACAACTTAGCTAGCCAACAAATCATTTATTATTCAACACATTAAAAAGGTATCACTATGAAAAATTTAAAAAAAATGACACTAACTAGCACAATAACAAAGCCACTTCTGTTATTAGCTTTGTTTTGCGGTTTTAACATTCACGTATTCGCTAATACGTCTGCTCAAAATGACTTTAGTCAAGCTTTAATAACATTACAACATCAATGGTCAGACGCTAATTATGCTAAAGATAAAGGTTTGAAAAAAAGTGCATTTCTCGCTTTACAAGAAGAATCAATTAAGCTCAAAACAGCTTTTCCAGAGCAAGCCGAAGCGTGGATTTGGCATGGCATTGTTCAATCAAGTTATGCTGGTTTTAAAGGTGGGCTTGGCGCTATTTCATTAGTCAATGATGCGAAAGAAGCATTAGAGAAAGCACTCATTATTGATGAAAATGCATTACAAGGCTCAGCCCATACAAGTCTAGGTATTTTGTATTTGAAAGTACCTGGGTGGCCTGTTAGTTTTGGCAACGACGACCAGTCAGAAAAACATTTAAAAACGGCATTAAAAATGAATCCAACAGGTATCGATGTAAATTATTTTTTAGCCGAATTTTATATTGAACAAAGCGAATATAATAAAGCGAAAGAGCATCTAGTTGCCGCAAGTTCGGCTCCAGCAAGACCAAATCGTAAAGATGCAGACAAATTTAGACAAGTAGAGATCAATGTGTTGCTTGCAACGGTCAATGAAGAACTAGGAGAGTATTAAGGTTAATAACTTGCTATATAGAATCGACTAAAACGCCTCTTTTACATTTAGTTTCGATCTGACTTATTTATTGTTCAGGTCGAAATATTCATATTTAATCGCCAGTAGAATACTCGCTCTGAGTACTTTAAATATTTCACGTCCATTATCAACGATAATAAACGAGTGCTGTTGCCGGCCAATCAAGCATTAGGCTATATATTCAGGGTAGGTATTTGCAATATCTTGGTGTAGTATTCTGTGGTTTTCATGATTATGGGTGAGTTTTTTTGTAGTGAAAAAATTTGATCACAAATAACCATGAAGATCAGTATTCCATACTTTGTGGGTATTAGTCAGAACCTAAAGTAGTCCCTAATGCTCTTATCGAGTATTTTTAGCTTAATAAAATTGTAGGTAATAATGTAATGACAAAATTTTTCCGTTGGACTATAGCTAAAAAATTTGGTGGTACAGTATTTATTTTACTTGTTATTATTTTAAGTTTATTGGTTCACTCAGTTATTGCTTTAACGAAAATTGAAGCTGAATTAAAAGAAATATCAACCATTGATGTGCCACTAACTAAACATGCAAATGAAATTGAGATCGCACAAGTAGAGCAACGCATATTAATGGATGAGCTTATCCGTAAAAAGTTACTCACCCACGAAGATACAAAAAAAGAAGAAACCGAAATTATTCGGTGGTCTGAAGAAATTGATAAGCAATTTGAAATTGCTATTAATATTTCACAAATTGCCGTGAATACTGTTTCATCAAATGAGTTTCATCATATTTTAATGACCTTAACAACATTAAAAGAAAAGCACGATAGTATTTACTTATTACTTAAACAATTAATCGACGGTGATAATACCGAAAAGCATTTAGACATGATTATTCAGCAGGATGAGGCCTTTGACCGTCTTGCGATTGCTCTTATTCATGCTATTGAAGAATTAACGCAACGTAAAGCCAAGGTTACCGTTAAGCATGAAGAACTGTTTGCCATGATTAGCTATTCTTTAGGGGGCGTAGGAGCAATTATAGGCATTGTATTAGCTGTGCTTATTATCATGAGTATTAAAGCAAGTATCAGCAAAATTACGCGCAATATTAATTTGGTCTCTTCTGCCATAGCATCAAATAAAGACATCCCTATTGATCAAGTGGAACAAGTGCAAAGTTCAGATGAGTTTGGTGAACTATCTCATGATTTAACTCATTTAATCTCTCAAGTTTCAAGTGATATTGATAAAAGAGAGAGAGTATCAAAACAACTTAATGAGCTCGCAACAAAAGATCATTTAACAAAATGCTACAATAGATTTAAGTGGGATGAGTCACGAGAACTAGAAGTTACACGAGCGCTTAATACTAAAGTTCCACTAGCATTGATCTTTTTTGATATTGATCATTTTAAGAAGGTAAATGATAATTTTGGTCATGACGTGGGCGATACAACATTAATTGATGTTGCTCGTATTGCGCAGCAAAGCATAAGACAGTTTGATACACTTTATCGTACCGGCGGAGAAGAGTTTTCAGTATTGCTGCCTAATACAGAATTACCCAATGCTGAACAATTAGCTGAAAGAATTAGAAAATCGATCGCTAGTTATCAATTTGAAACTGTTGGAAAAGTAACTGTAAGTTTAGGAGTCACAATTTTCAAAGGTGTAGCTGATAATGGTTCAACCTTTGCAAAGCGCGCAGATAGCGCGTTATATCAAGCAAAAGATGCAGGTCGAAATCAGGTTTCGGTTATAACATGATGCATATTGTCCAAGGTTGCCTGTATTATTTATCTTGAAAAACTTATATAGAAAAACATTTTTCTAACATCAACATAGTCACATAGAGAAAAAATCAGTGCTTCTGATAAATGGGTCAATATCTAAAACATGCTGGAGTGTAACTATTAACTATTATCGCTTCAACTGTATATCTAAAAGCGCTATTTAGAATAGGTTTTTGATTCCGGATAAGGATGGTTATAACAATGCCTGACTTAATCAATAGCGCAATTAAGTCAGGCATAATAATCAGCTAGCTAAAAACAACTATTGGCTGTTACAAACAAGCTATCTACTTATTTTAACTCTCTGACACCTTTAAAAAACAAGTTTAAGTGTTTCTTTTCAAAGAGGCTATATTCAGAAAACCATAAGGTTGAACACTCTCCCCTGAGTGATTTGTTAAATATCGCCACTCAAGTTGCTTTGGATTCATTAACTCTGTTAATTCAAAGCCTAATACTTTCATAGTAATTATTAATTCTTGCTGATTAATACCATAACTTACAGGCTCGCCCATTTTTTGTAATGATGACTTAAAGGCTTCACTGCCACGATAAATTCCGCCCGTAAGAATATCATCATAAACATAATCAAAAATAACTTGTGTGTTCTCTGGGAATAAAGCGATAACAGATAATAAGTTCTTAAAGGCATCTTCATGTAAAAAGTAGGAAACTCCATCAATAATGAAAACCGTTCTCTTATTTTTATCAACCCCTTGGCTTATTAACCAATCAAGATCAAAGTTATCTTTACCATTAAAGTCTGCTCCACAATAGTGAACTGAACTTTTTTCATCCACGCAAGCAGTTGAAGTGTTTTTTATTTTTTTCATCGCTGAACGTTTACGGGCAATCATTTCAGGATGATCTATTTCAAAGCACTTAATGCTGGCTAACTCGTCACGAAAACGGTAGGTTCTCGTATCATAACCTGCGCCTAATATTATTAACTGTTCAGGCTTTTCATCCTTCTTTAGTGCCTGTAACAACATGTCATCGATAGCTCTTGATTTAGCCATAATATAAGGTAAGCCACCAGGTAGTTTAATGGCATATATAGCTAAAATTAAAGAGCGTATTAAAGAGAAGCACAGAATAAACCGCATGAATTTAGATAAAAACACTTCGGCCATGTAGTCTTCGGTGCGAATGGTCTCACCATTTTCTTTATAACCAAGGGTACGTATTAATGCCATGATCTCTGCTGAGGAAGTGGTAGAGAATTTTTTCATATCAGAAGCCTTATTTACATTATTAATTGATAAATAATATAAAACCTGAAACTTAATGAAGTCTTAAGGCTTCTGAATTTAAATTTATATAGCCAGAAATAGTTTCTGTAATGGTCGGTAAAATGTATTTATATAAAATTACTCATTTTGCCTCTTTATAATATAAATTCTACGGCTAAACCGCCGCTACTCGCTTCTTTCAATCGCCAGTCAATTTCGTGAATATTTGCTATGCGATTAACGATAGCAAGACCTAAGCCTGAACCTTCTCCTATTGCATCAGGTGTTCTATAAAAACGATCTTTAACTCGCTCTCTTAACGCTTCGACTATACCTGCCCCAGCATCTTCAACGGTAATTTTTTTGTGAACACAATCAAGGGTGATCGTAATGGCAGATTGCTCTGGACTATACTTTATTGCGTTAGTCACGACATTACATAACATATTGTAGATAAGGGCTTGGTTACCTTTAATTGATAAAACTTCATCGTTTGGATTAGAGACAATATAGCGCAATGCTTGTTCTTTTTGTTCTGCTAAATGGGTAAAGTCACTAATAACCTGCTCAACTGTTTTTATAACATTTACTTGGCTAAAGTCATCTTCGATGAGTTGTGTATCTGCACGACTTAATGATAATAATTGCACTACAAGATGCGATAACCGGTGAATACTTTTTTTGATATTAATAATAGAAGAATCTAACGCGGTATCTTTGTTATCTTCTAAGACATTTTCGGTGTGTATCATTAATGCGGCTAACGGTGTTCTTAACTCATGCGCGGCATCTGAAGCAAAACGCCTTTCACGGTCATATTGCTCACTTAAATGGTCAAATAAGGTATTCACCGCACTAATTAAGCCGGTCACTTCTTCTGGCTCAGTTTTATAAGACAGTTTTTCTAAACTTGTATAGTTTTTTTCCTGAACATCACTCGCAATTAATTCAAGAGGTTTAAGCCCTTTGCGAATAACTAAACTCACCATTAATACAAAAAAAGGCGTGAGTAAAAATAAAGGTATCGCATGATCTAACGCTATGTGGTGAATTAATTCGTCACGAATATCCATCCGTTCACCCACCACTAAATGCCAGTCGTCTTCTTTTGAGTAAAGGGTAAAAATACGCCATTCAAACTCGCCCAATTCAATGTATGTATAACCTTGTGTTAAGTCAGACTCTGGATGTTCAGGCGCACTTGCTGAACGTAAAATAAGACCAGTATCGTCAATGACCTGAAAGGATATTTTTTTCTCATAATTATGCTGTACTGCATGAGGATCATTTTCTTTATTCAACAAGGCTTCTGTTAATGAATCACGATGCTTTTCAATGGTATCTTGGCTGGTCATGCCATGTAGTACCCGAGCAGATTGTGCCAAACTGGCATCAAATAACTCTTCCACTTCTTTAGCGGTATCATAATATACCCATACCGCAGGAATAATGGTCATCGCTAATGCCCATCCGACAATATGAAAGGTTAAATATCGACGAATAGAATAATGTTTTGTTTTACTTTTCATAACTTTCTAACTTATATCCCACACCACGAACCGTTTTAATGATCTCGGTATACAGTTTTTTACGTAAATGATGAACATGCACTTCGATGCTGTTACTTTCTACTTCGATATCCCACCCATAAACGACATCTTCTAACTTAGCTTTGCTGAGTACTCTATTTGGGTTATTCAAAAATTCTGCGAGGAGTGTTGTTTCTCTACGGCTTAGGTCAATTAACTTACCTTCTAGTGTTACTTCTAATGAAGCAGGGTTATAGGTAATGTTGCCATGCTTGAATACCGGGTCTACGTGTCCGTGGCTTCTACGACCTAGTGCTCTTAACCGTGCTTTTAATTCGCTTAACTCGAACGGTTTAATTAAGTAATCATCAGCTCCGGTGTCTAATCCGGTAATTTTATCTTCCACTGAATCACGTGCGGTTAAGATAAGAATAGGAATGTCTAATCCTGATTTTCTCGCCCCTTTTAGTATGTCAATGCCGTCTATATCAGGTAAACCCAGATCGAGTATGACTAGTTCAAACTCTTCAGTTAACAGTGCTTGTTTTGCCTGTAGTCCACTTTTCAACCAATCGGTTTGATAACCTTCTCGGTCTAGGGCCGTCTTTATTCCTTCACCTAACACTTGGTCGTCTTCTACTAATAAAATTCGCATTATCTATTCAACGTTATTAACACTAATAAACACTACGCTAAACTATTTAATAACTGACATCAATGACTTAAAATACTCAAACATTTTATCGCTAGGGTTCACAGGCAAACTTTTGAATGATTGGTAGTTGTTTCACTATTGATTTACTCACTATTGATGGAAATAATGCGTTAATTCGAACAAATAATTTTTCAGGCCAACCGATATAACGCTCGGTTTTATTTTGTTCAATTAACTTCAGTAACTCCAGAGCGACACGTTCAGGTAAATCTGTGGTGGTATTAAGTGCGGTATTTAGTTGTTTTATCTTGTCACTAATTAAATTTGTTTTGGTGGCTCTAGGCGATAAATATTTCACGTTTACATTTGTATCGGCTAATTCTCGAGACAAGGTCTGACTAAATCCTCTTAAAGCAAATTTACTTGCACAATAGGCAGAGTAGCCAGGAAAACCAATACTGCCAAAGGTTGAGCCAATATTAATTATTTGCGCTGAATCTTGCTTTAACAGCATAGGTAACAGTGCTTGTGTTAATTGAATTGGTGCAATGGTATTGGTGGAAATTATACGGTTAATTTCACTTCCACTGGTTTGTTCAAGTAAAGAAAATTGATTGATACCCGCATTATTAATCAATAAATTAATGTCAAATGTCAGCGTAGCTAAGTATTCAATTAATGCTTGGCGTTGTTCTGAGTCAACGAGATCTGCGGCAAATATTTCAACCTTATTAGTAGCACTTATGTTCGATGTTAAAAGTTCAGTTTTTAGGTCATTCAATTTATGACTATCTCGGCCAATTAACACCAAATTAGCGCCGTTATCGAATAATTGCTGGCTGAAAGCTTTTCCCATGCCGCCCGTAGCGCCTGTTAATAATACATTGCTGTTTTGCATTTTTGTCGATGATTGATTTTTCATGTGAATAACCTTTAATACTTGAATTTAAATAAAGCTAAATAAACCTACTGCTGAAAGCTTAATGAACGATTAAGTGCCCATGGCAATAAATAGCTGTCGGTCTACAAGATCACCATGTATTGCTCTTCGGCCATGCATTACTCTTTTATTATCAATAAGTACAACATCGCCATTTTTCCAATTAACTTCATGGGTATATTTTTCTGCCAAATCAGCCATTTGCTGTATCATTAAGTCACTTATTTGTTCACCATCGGCAAAGGTATAAGTGGGCTTTTCGTAATTAAATGAAGGGCCGAGTATGGCATTGGCGAAAGTTATTTCACTCAACTGATCCGTGCTCTCGTCGATTAAGCAAGGCTGAATGTCTAACTCATAATCTAAACTTCCATCACTATTAATAGTGCCACGCTGATGTGGGTTTACCGCAATAAAGTCTGCTAAATGTGTTTCATTAACTTCGTTCTCAGAATTTACGTTTGGGTGCTGAGCTGCTACATATTTACGCCATAAATGTGCTGGTAATTGTCTAGAGACTGTTACCCCTTGCTGCCATTTTTGTTGCAATTTTTCAGGCATATTTTTAAATAATGTTCGGCCATCACAAATTGTGGTTTGCGATCCATATTCTGCACTTTTAGCACTATAAAACCCGACATAGCGCGGAGGAAAAGGCGTGTTACCATTTTCTATATGTAAACCTACTGACTCTTTTCCCGCATTCACTTTTTGACTCGCTTTATCGGCAAAGTCTCTTGCAGGATCAAAGGTAAGTTGCTGACAAAACTGTTGCAGTAATTCACTAAACTTATTTAAATTGGTATTAAATCCTCTTAACAGTACCCAGCCGTCTCTAGCTAAATGTTTTTTTGTTAATTCAATGATTACTTCGTCATTTAAATCAGCTGTTAGGTCATGGTTTTGTGTTGGTGTAATTATGTTATTCATGTGCATTCCTTAAAACTTCTTCTAACGTTAGATTAAAGTTAAGCGAAAACTAAAGCTCAGCTAATTTTTCTTGATATACCTTTTCAATATTCCGTCTTTTTAAACGTCCATTATTTGTCAGTAAATTATTCTTAGGACTAAAGGGGGATTCAGCACGAACCCACTGGCGAATTTGTGCATAATCGGGTAAGCATTTATTAGATTCATCAATAGCATCTTGTATTTGTAGCTTGCTATAACAAGGAGAAACAACAACGGCAGATAACGATGGGCGTGCTTCGCCAAAAACGGCTATTTGTGAGATAAGAGGAGAAGCTGACAAACTTGCTTCAACCCATTCAGGGGATATGTTTCGACCAAAGCTACTGACAATTTTGTTGTTTTTTCTGCCGGAAACAAATATATAACCTTCTTCATCGATGTAACCTAAATCACCAGTATAAATACAGTCTAAAGGTTGGTCTAATTCACCTAAATAACCTAGCATTGATTGTCCTTCAATAACTATTTCACCGGCTTCACTAATGACAACATTTACATGCGGTAGAGGCTTTCCGACACTGCCAATTCTCTGCTGCCTCGATAAATTCAAGCTCACCACAGAGCCACATTCCGATAAGCCATAACCTTCAAAAACAGGTAAACCTAATTTCTTGGCTTGCTGTAAAATAGGTATTGACGATTTCCCGCCACCGACAGCAATAAACTGCAAGTTTACGCACTGCTTTGAAATGGTTTCATTAAACTCGTGAACTAAAAGCGTTAACATTTGCGGTAATACAATAAGGCTCCCCACTTGATGCAACTCTATTTTTTTAAGCAACTTACTGATATCAAATTCTGCATTTGACATAAAACCCAATGCAGCTAATGGTTCAGTTACTACCACGCCACCGTGCATTAAACATACATACACGCCAGCGACATTTTCTAACAGAGTTGCTAAAGGCAATACACATAAGTGATTTGTTGTTGCCATTGAGCTCATCGATGCTTCGATACTTTCGCATACAGCGCCAATGTTTTCAGCTGACAGGCATACCCCTTTAGGATCTCCTGTTGAGCCTGAGGTATAGGTTATTTTAATGCTATTCGCTAAATCGACTTTATTATCAGTTCCCTCTTTAGCGACGACTCGCAGCATAATAGTGTTTTCAAGGGGTAAAGTTGTTTCAGTATTTTCAAAATTTACAGATTTATTACTTTTTAAAATATCTGACAGTAAACTCTGCGTAATAATCGCCTCTACGCCAGCTGAGTTTACTAAATGATCGATTTGAGATTGTGTAAAGAACAAGGGAATTGGCACAAGCGTGACACCTAGTTTTGCCGCTGCTAAATCACAAAGTATCCACGCTGCACAGTTATCCATATAAAGACCTATGCACTGAACGCCTTCTGTTTCAAAAAATGAAGCAACATGAGTTATATGATCGACTAATTGTTGATTGGTAATGATGATTTGCGTACTTGCTTCGCTTGAAACTAACGCTCCTTGGTTAGGAAAGTTGATTGCTCGCTTATCTAATACTTCGAATAGTTGTTCCATGTTTTACCCTTTTAATTAATCACTTCAGATTTCTTAAAAAGATTATGAATAATGAACCTTACCTAAACCTTAAGGGGGTTATATTTAAATAATTCTTGCGACTAATTTATAGTTTCTATCTTGCTTAGGGCCGTTAGCGCCATAGAAATAATCTTCTAATGTCAGCTATCTTTGAAGATAGCTGACATAAAAGCTGGATCATTGGAGTAACTATTTCAACAAAACTTATCAATTTATAATTAATCCAAAACTGTCAGCTTTTGGCTAGCTGGAGTCATAATATAATCATTGGTTTTTGTGATTTCTTGGGGCGTAAGCGATCATTTTAAGACGTATTTCATCCTAACCTAAATTCTCTAAAATAATGCCATTATTTACTCACTAAGAAAAACAATGGCAAATATCCATAGAACATCTGAGCAATGGCAACAAATTTTCAAGCAACATGCATCAAGCGGCTTACAAATAGCAGCCTTCTGTAAACAACAAAAACTTAACCCATCAAGCTTCTATGCATGGCGTAAACGCTTAGCATTAACAAAAAACTCGTTTTGCCCAACCTTAGCTAACAAATCTACACCAGTAGAGGAAGATCAGGGTGATTGGGTGAATATTGTGCCTGATCAAGTAGTACCATCAAAAAGTTGGGATATAGAATTATCTTTACCTAACGGCGTTGTACTGCGCATGATGAATAACTAATGTTACTGCAAGATCCCAACTTATCCGTATGGCTTTATGCACACCCCGTTGATATGCGAAAACAATTTGATGGTTTAGCGGCTCTAGCACAGTCAAAACTAAAGCGGCCAGCTAATAGTGGTGAGCTATTTGTTTTTATCAATAAGCGTCGCACTTACATAAAAATCCTTTACTACAGCCGTGGCGGTTACTGTTTATGGAGCAAACGTCTTGAACAAGGGCAATTTCACCGAGTTAATGGTGATGAAGATAAACTGTCACTTAATTGGGCGCAATTACAGTGTTTAATTGAAGGTATTAATTGGCAAAAAGCACCACAAAACAAGCGCTATGTTAGGTAGGTTTTGTTATAATACACAGCATGAAAACAACTGAAACAACGCCCTTGCAACAAGATAAAATTCAAGTACTTGAAGAGCATGTTGCTGTGCTTGAACAGCAGCTTGATTGGTTCAAACGTCAACTCTTTGGTCGTAAATCAGAAAAACAATTACTTGATGAAGTAAGTGCTCAAGGCTCATTGTTCGCTACAGATAAAACATCCCCATCAATCGATACAACCACCGATATCAAAGCCCACAAGCGTAAATCCAACAAGCAACTTAATGGCGATGAAGTCAATGACACGGGTTTGCGTTTTGATGCGTCGGTTCCCACTAAAGTTATCGACATCCCTGCACCAGAATTACAAGGTGAAGACAGTGATAACTATGAAGTTATCGGCTATAAAGAAACCAACCGCTTAGCTCAGCAACCGGGCAGTTACACGATATTAATTTACCGTCGTCCTGTTGTTCGCCATAAAGGTGAGCAAACAGTGAAAATCACATCAGCACCAAGCAATGTACTTGAGGGTTGTTATGCTGATGTATCACTTATTGCAGGGTTAATGGTTGATAAAGGCGTTTACCATCTGCCACTTTATCGACAACATCAACGCATGATTGATTCAGGTGTTCATATCAGTCGAGCCACTTTGATTAACTGGGTTCAAAAAGGCATTGAACTCCTGCGGCCTATCTACCAAGCTAATCTGAAATCCATCATCAACAGTCAAACCCTTGCTATGGATGAAGTCCCAATAAAAGCAGGAAGAAAAAGCAAAGGCAAGATGAAACAAACTTACTTCTGGCCTATGTATGGTGACAACAATGAAATAGCCTTTACTTGGTCTAACTCTAGAGGTTTTTTGCATGCCCAAAATCAGCTTGAAAGATTTACAGGTACATTACTCACCGATGGGTATGCTGCTTACAGTAAAACCGTGGCAAAACTTAACGAGAAAGAAAAAAACATTACCCATGCCGCTTGTTGGGTGCATGCCAGACGCTATTTCGATGGAGCATTATTGATTGAGCCGATAGCAGCACAAAACGCCATTGACCAAATAGCACGGCTTTATAAAGTTGAGAAACACATCAAAGAAAACATCACTGAGGCAAGTGATGCGTTAGCCTATCGGCAAAAACACAGTGAGCCACTTGTTACTGAATTCTTTAATTGGATTTACGAGCAACGACAACGAACTGACTTAACACCAAAGAACCAACTCACCAAAGCCTTAAATTATGTGAATGAGCGGCAAGTTGAAATGAAAGTGTTCCTTGCTAACCCAAATGTTGCCATGGATACCAATCATCTAGAGAGAGCTTTACGTGTTATTCCCATGGGGCGAAAAAATTATTTGTTTTGTTGGAGTGAGTTAGGCGCTGAGCAGTTAGGTATTTTACAAAGTTTGCTGGTTACTTGCCGCTTACAAGAAATCAATCCCTATCATTATCTTGTTGATGTGTTGCAACGTGTCAGTATGCATCCCGCTTCAAAAGTTGAAGAGCTTACTCCAAGAGTTTGGAAAGAAAAGTTTGGTGATAATTTTTTAATGTCAGATCTGGCTTGAATGGGGTGATCTAACCCCAGAATGATCGGTTACCTTGGGGCGGAGTAGTTAGCTTTAGTGGAGTAAGCTCGAACGTCAGCTATAGAGAAAAAATGATTCTAGTCAGAAGATGCTTGGACGGCTGTTGATCGCTCTTAAGGGACATAAGCTTTATGTGAGTTTTTTTATAAAATTACTTAGAACAACGCTCGCTACCCAACATTCTTCTTTATTAAAAAATGATCAATCATTAATGTAACTGATCAAACTTTATTGTCTTTCGATACCAACACGACCTCTTTTCAAGCACTCATAGATCAAGAACTGCATACCTTCGACACAAAGCATACCTGATTCAATCCCTAGATCTGAATTGTCAGTCTCCCATGTTAATAACGGGAAGTTAGGGTATTTGATGCTTTCAATTTCAAAGTCAGACGTGGATTTCAGTATGATCATAACCATTACTCTATACCTGTATTAAAAACCAGTATAAGTAAGTATTTTAGGACGTCAATTGATGGTTACACTTTTGGGGATATATAACGATATCGGCATTATAATTAACCAGTGGTAAACTATCTTATAAAATGTTTACCACTTTGGTAGCTTTAATTTCCTTTTTGGTAATGTTCTTTAGTGCGCTGGTAAACTTTAACCCCATTGATTAAGGTATGTTTATTAAAAACAACAACAAAGTAACGTCCTTCAACAGCTGTCATTTACATTGATAAATTAAAATAAAGGTAGGACTTGCACCTGAACCTACATTAATCCAATAGAATAATTACATCGACACGGTGTAATTGATTGGTTTCTACATCTTTATTCGCGAATGCATACTTTTGATTTTAAAAGACCTTTCTCTTTTAAAAATGTTATAGTCACAATTCATTATTAGTCTGGAGATTGGTATGGATAAAGTATTAATTAAGGATCTAAATACAGGCATGTATGTCAAATTAATTGACGTTTCCTCAACTATTTGTCTTGCTGAATGGGAAATAGTATCTGCTGATGAAGCTACTGGTTTAATGAATAGTGAAGCACAATCATTTATCAAGGAGCATAATGATCACAGTTTCGAGATAGATGAGGTTAACTGTAAAACCAACTATATTGTAGAAACCGAGGAACAAGCTAACGAAGTGTTTTTTGCTGAAGTAAATCCGCCTTCATATTACTACGATGGTGATTTCGAGGATGATTTTCACCTTTCAATTCAAGATGAACGGAACATGTATGGGATGCATGTCCTATACAGTAATAAAGGGTATAATGAGTCCAATTTCTTGGTTCTAAAAGGCGATAGGCATGTTGTAGATTGTGACGGTCTATCTACATGGGAAATTGAGCAAAGTGGTAATTTTGGTTCGTTTGGATTTATGGAGTGGTTTTCTTTATCGAACACCGTCGAGAAAACCCAGTGATCTTTAGTCGCTGGGATGAATCGATAAGCTAACCTTGTTCTTGAATGTATTTTCTAATTGTATCAGAGGAAGCATTGCCAACAGAGCAAACAAAGTAGCCATCTGACCAAAACGTTTGTTCTAGCCAAAACTGCTTTTTAAGTGTAGGAAAAGCCCTCCAAGTTTGACTGGTGGTCATCTGTTTAATATTCCTGACATGCTGAGAAACGCTGTACTTTGGGCTTATCCTCATAAGAATATGAATGTGATCTTAGTCGATCTCAATTTCCTCAACTGAAAAGTCGGAGACTGCTGATATTTCAAATATAGAGGCCTTGATGAATTGACCTAAATCCCCAATCAATAGTTGTTTTCGATATTTAACCACCAGAATTAAATGAAGAGCAATTAGATACTTACAATGTGAATTGGTTTGATATTCCACTTGACAACCTCGTCTTACACAGTAGTCTGTACAGTATATGAAAAAGACGCTCAGATACAATTTTCGGCTCAAACCGACAGCAGAACAAGAAGCTAAACTCGTTGAGTTTTGTTCGTATGCTCGTGGATTGTGGAACCTATTGTTGTCTGAAAATATGCGTCGATATAGGTACGATAAAACATTTCTGTTTTACAATGAAATGGCTGGATTGATTCGGGATTTAAAAAAGTTTGAAGAGTTTTCATGGCTCAAAGCCTTTGACTCTGCCGCTTCTCAGCAAGTGGCGCGTGATTTGGAAACGGCTTTGAAAAATTCACTTACCAAAGGTCGGGTTCAGCAATTCCCGACTTTTAAGGTGAGTTTTAAGCAGAAAAAACTACACGATGATAGTTTTAGATGCGTCAATAACTCCAACTGCATTCGCATTGAAAAAGGTGCGATTAGCATTCCGAAAATTGGCAAAATTCCGATTATTCTGCATCGTAAATTAGCCAGTAAAATTAAGACTGCCACCGTCCAAATGTGTCATGGGAAGTGGGATATCTCACTAACTCAAGAAGTTGAGTGTAAGAGCGCAAAGCAAGTGCTATCAACGCTTGTAGGTTATGACATCAACAGTCAGCACACGGTTGTCGGCTCGAACGGTTGGTACGTTAAAAATCCGAAAGTTTTTAAAAAAGCATCAACGAAATTAAAACAAATTCAAGTCCAGCTGAGTCGTCGAAAGAAAGGCTCAAATCGCTGGCACAAAACAAAAACACGCTTAAATAAGCTTCACGGAAAAATCTCTCGCCAACGCCTCGCGTTCGCTCACGAAGTATCCTGCTCGATAGCCAAGACCAGTGATATCATAGTGTTTGAGGATTTAAACGTGAAAGGAATGCAGCAGTTTAACGGCCAAATGGTGAACGATAATGTGATGGGGGTGATCACAGAATTGACCAAATATAAGGCTGAATTAAATGGCTCTGTGTATCATGAAATTGGTCGATATGTGAAATCGTCAGGCATTTGTTGTGAATGTCAGCACGAACATAAATTCGATTTAAGTGTGCGAGAATTTGCCTGTGAAAACTGTAAAGTGGTGCAGTGTAGGGATTTAGCTGCTGCTAAATCTGTTGCAGATACAGGCGAAAAAGATTTAATGGCGACTGGGATAGTCGCCAGGGCGCTGCCCAAATTTCAGAAGAAATCACCTTCTAAAACGAAAGTCTTTGAGCAATCAAAGTTTGGTGTGGGAACTGAGAAAAAAGAAGCGGCCTAATTTAGGTTTGCAGAAGCCCCGTGATCTTTAGTCGCGGGGTAGTTCACTCATATCCATTCTATAACTTTGTAATTTAGTTTCAGAAGAAGGCATGGCACATCCCCAATTACTCAATCTTTATAATCATCAAGTACGCCTTTATGCAGATTATTTATTGTTAAAAATTTTTGCTGAAACACTAAAGCTTCTCACTTTTCCTGTTGGAATATGCTCGACAGTAACAGAGCAAATAAAGTTGTGTTCTCCCACATGAGGTACTGAAACATTCCAATTACTACCCGAAGAGTTACAATCTCCACTCCAACTTGATACATTCCAATCAACCGAATTACTGAAGCTAAAATGTTCACGCCCTAGATGATCACCTACACTCCAATGAGCTGACGTATCTTTTGAAATTGTTTGTAGACATCCGCCATGTCTTGCTCTATCAAATTCATGTGTATCAATATAACACCCTGCAACTACATTTTTAAACGGATTATCTGGAGTTGTATTTTGCCATGAATATGATTCTGAGTCTTGGTCGCTGTAAGCTGAAGATACACTATTAGTCACGATAATAGAAACGTTACCAGACATTGTACTTGAATCACTCACACTTCCTGATATAGAGCATGAAGGTGATGCACTACCACCAACAGAAACGCTACCTGAAGCGCAACTTCCTGAAGCTCCGCCCGATATAGACCAAGAATAATTACATCCTTGAGGACAGTTTGAGCCTGTTGCAGTCGTTAGCTG
>NZ_NQMR01000250.1 GCF_002276045.1 Pseudoalteromonas sp. NBT06-2
ATATATCACGAAGGAAACCTAACACCCGCAACAATAGACGCGCTACCAACATCTGGCGGTGTAATTACTGGCGATACTAGAGTTGATTTACATACCACTCTAATGTTTGGTCCTGACTCAGTTGGTAGTTACGGAAAAATATGGCATGACGGAAATGATTTTAATATTCAGACTAATAAGAGGTATTTAAACCTTGATGGTCAGGTGTCTGTGGTATTTAGGTCAAACGGAGACGCGCAGTGCTATGTATTTAACGGCGGGATGACATTTTATGATAATAAGCAACTACGACTTGGAAATAGTGCAGATACAAGAATGTATCATGATGGCAGCAATACTAGAATAGAGCAGTACACTGGGAATTTGTACTTTAACTCCTACGGTCATGGTAATGATATTTCATTTAGTGCGAGGAACACAAGCGGAGTATCAAAGAAAGCACTTGAAATAAGCGCAGATGAAAACGTAAGACCTGTGCTTTATTACAACGGAATTGCTAAATTTCATCCAACACCCACAGGCGCGGCGTTAACTGGCGAGCTTACACAGGACGGAATACCAACTCCCACACAGAGCAAGTCTAATTCTTATTATACAAATTTAACCTCCACTTTAACAGTTGGCAAGTCTAGCTTTGGTTCAAATCCTAGATTATTACTATGGGTTGTAAATGATGGCACGATAGAAATTGACGGCAGTACATTCAATGAGGGTGACGTTATAGAAATTCAAAACACAAACCCCGCAGGATTGCTCACTATTAAAAACCCAGACGGCGTACTCCTTGCTCCTGACGGGGTTAATTATGGCAGCACGTCGCATGAAATGACAATATCAAAAGCTTGCTTAATTCGCGTTGCATTTTACGCAACTAACAGTGCAATGGTTCACTTTTCTTCGTCTGAAACTTCATTCAATAACAATATAGGGCTTGGTAACATGGATAAATTTATAAGCAGTTCCGGTGGTGATGTGCCAATAAATTCACTGTGCGAACTGCAAGTAAATGGCGTGGATACATGGGTAAACCCGCAAAGCGGAGCAACTTATTTAAGAAGCGGCTTGGGCGAAGATGATTTGGCTAGCTATCCTCATGCATCTTCTAATTTAATTTTACCAACTGGTTTTTACTTTAATCACGCGGCAGTTGGTGAAGTATCTATCGAGGTATTGAGAGGTTATATTTACATAGCGGGCAATTCAAGCGATGAGATAATACATAAATACACGCTGTCCGGTAATTATGTTGGCGAGTATAACTTGCCTGATGAAATTCAACACATAGTAGGGCTAACAAGTGACGGTGTTGATTTGTGGGTAATGGGCAACTCAAACAAAATATATAAATTTACAGAGGATATGACACAAAAAGAATCGATAACATTAGGTACTACTGGGGGCGGCAGTATTAAAGGCATTGCTTTTAACGGAGCTAGTATCTGGCTGCTTAAGAATTCAAGCAATCACTTTCGAGTGATTGAGTTCTCCGATGATGGAACGCTTACAGGTCGAGCGTTTTCAGGACCGCATATGTCTAGCGGTATAACCTGCGATGGAGGGTTTATTTATATATCAAACACTAACACGGGACATGTATATAAATATTCGGCAGATGGTGCTCCTATGGGGAGAATTCAAATCAACAATAAAAGCAATAATGATACAAATGTTACAAAAGCGTGCGGCATAACATCAAATGGAAGCGGCACCTTTTACGTTACACACAAGGACTTGGCAGAAGTTCATGAAATGAAAAAATCCGTGGGCGCTGAGTATGTTGTGACACAAGGGCGCGGCGTTGAAACATATATGAGGATCGGATAATGACAATCAGAAAAATACCAGTGTACACACCATCAACTGAGCATTTACTTGAAATTAAAATAGATGATATCGCCAATACATTATCTGACTTTAGTGATTCAGATAATAACTATACTCTATTAGAAAACACTAATTACGTAGTTAGAGGTACTTTAGATATACCTAAAAATACATTTACAGTGCCATTTCTAAGAACTGATACGAGCCGTAAATGCTACATGATTGCAACCATTGATGATAATAATAACTTTGAAATCGCCTTGAATTTTAAAACAGGCGGAGAGTGGATTGTAAATACTGAGCTATTAAATTCAGAATTGCCAGAGCCAATGTTTCGAATTGCTGAACACACGTTTAAAGTGGTGTGATTATGAATAAGAATAAAGGCTATATTTTACGCTTACTGATTGTAATAGACGCATTTTTTAATGTGTTACTTTTAAATGGTAGTGAAGACCATACTATAAGCGGTCGAGTCGGTTATAAGGCACACAAAACAAAAAAGAAAAGATGGTTACTTGCTGAAAAAGTTATAAACACGTTATTTTGGTTTGATAAAAACCATTGTTACAACAGCATTGAATGGGATGAAATTTAATGCAAATACCCCCTAGCTTTAATGCCCAACGCGAGCAATTAAATACACTATTAAAAGATGTGGCTGTTATATCTTTACATAGCTATATGACAGCTTCATCAATCAGTAGTGCACAAGCAAGTGAATTACTGGCTGATGCATTAATAGATACAACACGTATTGATAGACCAAGCTATTTTAATGCGGTGGTATTAAATGTAAGTGCCAGTACGAGCAGCCAACTAAACAACCAATTAACCCCCTTTAATGATAAATGCCCGATACCTGTATTTATACAAGCAGCTGCCTACGCTAAAAGTTTAAATACCCTTGATACCGATAAAATGATTTTGCCAACAACTGAGCAAAGTATTGAATGGCAAAACTTAAGCGATTGCCGTTTTATACCTGCATTAGCAAACGCTTTTAATGATTCAAGTTTAGTTTTAGTGGCTGATGAAGGGCGTCTATTAATCACAGATATTGATAGTGAATTAACACATTTAGCAACGTTAAAAAGTCAAAGAGAGCAGCGGTTAACGAATACCACTTTTGAAGTGGGCACAAATTTAACCGTTAATAATTATAACGCTAAGAGTGCCACATCATTGGCGCAGCAACTAAAAAGCTTAGGTAACAATGATACACATTGGGCCTATTGTTGTTTTGTTGGTAGCACTGAACAACTAAAACCAATCAAGGAATTATTTTCATGATTTCAATTGATGGTTGGCGGGTACCAGGTTATGAAACCAAAGTAAGTTGTGGCATTAAATTGGCCGGTGATGATTTAAGTGGTTTTGGCTCTTTTGCACTAAATAGTGATGATGGGGTTAAACCTGCAGTGGTATCGGTTACAACTAAAATACCTTTTTTAGATAGCGCTGAACTGGCTGATTTAATCACTATGGCAAAAGGCACTGATGATAACGGCGCTCGCATAGTGCGTACAATAAACAGTGATGTAACCCAAGCTTACAAAGTCAGAAAGGCTAAATTTGATGGTGATGTAAAATCCGTTGAAGATGAGGAAGTACAAGCGTGGATAGTTACCTTTAAATTATTAGAAAAACTCTCAACAGCAGAGCGAACCCAGCAACAAATAGATGGTACCGCAGCTGAAAACAGTCAAACACAAGTAGTTGATGGCCATAACTCAGTACAACACGCTTTTGAAAATAGTGACGGGCCATAATGAGTGATAGCAACCGACTTACCAAAATATTAACCATAGGCGGCATACAAGTAACTAACTTAGTATCTGATAATGTTAGCTTAGATTTATTTAGCCCAGGGCGCGCCATTTTTAAAGTGGTATGTGACAACGAACCAAGCGGTATGGTTGAATTACACTTAGGGTATCAAGTAACACATATGCAGCCATATTTTTTAGGTGTGATTGAATCTAAACACCAAAGTAATGGCCATTGGTTTTTAACCTGCAGAGAATTATTAGGCGCTTTATCATTTCCTAAGCCTATGGCAATTAGGCACGCCACTGTGCCGGCTGTTTTAAACGAACTCAGTTATTTAGGATTAGAGTTTATTTACCCAAATACCCAATACACCGAACAAGCAGTACCGGCTTTTTATCATCATGGTGATGGCATAAGCGCTTTACGTCAAATTGGCAAAGTATGGGGTATCACTGACTTTATATTTC
>NZ_NQMR01000251.1 GCF_002276045.1 Pseudoalteromonas sp. NBT06-2
TATAAGTGCTTTGCGTCAAATCGGTAAAGTATGGGGTATCACTGATTTTATATTTCAACAACGCCCCGATGGTAAAATATATGTAGGCAGCTGGCACGATTCAAAATGGCCACAAGCACAAATCACTAATTTTGAAGAACACCCAATCAAAGTATTAAGTACCAATAGAGGTGAAATAATCGCAGTACCAAAATTAAGACCAGGCATAAAATTAAATGGTCGTTACATTACAGAAGTCACATTAACAGGCAATAAGCAGGTATTAAGATGGTCAAAAACGCTATTAGACGTTTAGTTTTAAGATACTTTCCAGAACTAGGCCAACGCAAACATTTACCCCAATTAGCACGTATTGAAAAAGTGTATGATTTACCAAAATCAAACGCTTTAGTAAGTAGTGCATTTAAACCACTTAAAGCCGCAGATATTCAATTATTAAATCCGTTAACGGGTGAGGCTTTAACAGTTCCTGTATTTGAACAAGTCACCTTAGCAACAAACCAAGGTAATGAATCTGGTTTTTATAATGAGCCGGTACCAGGTATGCAATGTTTAATACAATACATTGATGGCCTAAATTCTTTACCTGTTATTACTTCAATTCTCCCTTGGCAAACCTTGGTATCCAATGCCAAAAGCATAGATGTCACCATGCAATAAAACCAATCAAGTAAATTTAAAGGCAGT
>NZ_NQMR01000252.1 GCF_002276045.1 Pseudoalteromonas sp. NBT06-2
AGAAGTGCAGCTTGATGCATTTTGCGTTCGCTCTAATAAATTAGAATACCACTGCATTATCATAAACAATAACCTCGGGGGATTTTAAACATAAGGCGACAACGTCTTAATATTGTGTTTTTGTACAGCAGTCAGGTTATATTTAATAAATCGCGCACATTTTGCCATTTTTCATCGCACACTTTGTCTTGATGAAAAAAAATAAATTATGTATAGTCAATAACATACGAATATATATACCTAAATAACAGGCGCATATAAATTACAAAGCGTGCAAGCACACTTTATTTAGTTAAAATTTTTACTCACGCAATTGATTTTAAAGCATTAAACACTGCTTTTTACATGGAGGTTTAACCAGATAAGTGTGCACGCCGTTTATATAAATGTTAAATACACAAGGAAAGTATCATGAATAAATCAAAAATTATTATATCAATAGCTAAGAGTATTATTGTCGTTGGTTGCTCAAGCTCGACCGAGCAGATATCACATGGTTTAAATATGGAAAAACAGCCTCAAAAGCTAAGTTTAGAATGGTGTCAAAAAAATTATTCTTCTGCATCAGTGAGCCATCGTAGTCGTCAATCTAACGCTAAACACTGTGATACTCAATCACATCAAGCTTATATAGACTCCAAAGAAAACGAAAAGCCAAAAGAATAACATTCGTGTAAGTGTGTATTTAACAAGCCAATGAATTAAGCTTCATAAAGGCTGTCATGCACTTGTTTAGAAATCGCCAGCCAGCTTAATTCATTTATTATTGGGTCGTTAGCCTCTCAAGGAGGAATTGTGAAAAAGATATTTGTAGGTAGTAGTAGTGAAGCTGTCATCCAAGCAGAGAATATAGCCGCAGTCTTGGAGCAGGAAGGCGCAGAAGTTATATTGTGGACTCGTTTATTTAAAAATGGAGATATTACATTTCAAGCTATTGAGGAACTATCAGAGTCAATTTCAGGAGCTGTAATATTAGCCACTCCCGATGATGAATCGGTAATAAGAAATAAAAAAGTAAAAATTCCTAGAGCAAATGTAATGTTTGAATATGGGTTTCTTACAGCGCGCTTGAGTAGAAGTAGAGTGGCTCTATGTAAATATGATGATGCTGAATTACCATCGGATTTTGCTGGAGTAACATTTATACCAATGGGCGGGTTTGATTCTAAGAAAGAGCTGTCTAATCAATCAAGCTCCCTCTTAAGATCTTGGTTAGATGGTATTCCAGAGCATCAAATAGGAATTGCCCCTACATATATCTCTCATGGGTATTCCGGTATTTGGCACAACGAAACTATCTTTACCAAATGGAGAGGGTTGGATATAAAGTCACCAGATTATGCTATTTTCCGAGGTGATGTCGTTCTGGTTATCTCAAAAGATGGAAGGAAAGGTTCAGGAAATATTTGTGGTGTATTAGAGGTAAGTATTGGGGATTGTTACGCTCAATTTGCTGTTAGTGATCTCATAACAGATGCACAAATATCTGTTGACGGTTCATTAAAATTGAAAACTAAAATGCATAGTCGTCACCGCTTAACTTTAGATGGTACGCCACCACAAAAAGATGGTTTTGAACAAGCCCTAAGAGGGGTTCGTGAATTTGATACACATCTAATGTGTTCTAGAGATAAAAAAGGCGTTTTACGCGGTAGTTACATTAGCAAAATTGGCTCAGAAATCCATACTGATGGGCAAAAGTATTGGTATAGAGAGCCTAACAATTAACTCCACAGGCTCGTTATGAATAAAGGGATAGACAGTGGTAGCCTCAAAGGTTGTTGAAAAAAGTTGCTATTTTATTAGTGAAGTATCTTGCTATGAAGTAGCTAAAGATTTTGCCGGTTCTACATTAACTGCTTTTGCTGTTATGGTTTCGATCTATATTGCTTTTAAGCAGTTATCAAAACAACATAGCCATACTATAAAAGCCAAAAAAAAGAAGCTAAAAGAAACATCCGAATGCAACTGTTTAAAGACGTTAGTCTATTGATAGAGCATAGTTCAGCGGTTATCAGAGAAGTAAATTCATATTGTAATGTTAAAAAGTCTATCCCCGATCAAGTTGCAACACTGGATCACAACGAATATTTAGATTTATCTCATAGGGTTATCCAAGCAATTCTTATAATTGTTAGTAAAGTTGAGTCTCATGAAATAGTTCACCTTATGCTATTTAAAACATTTAGGTATTCTCTTCAATCTATTGCCCACGATGTTATGAAGCTCCGAGAAAATACAACTAGCACCACATGCCTAAATAAAATGAAGAATTATACATCTGATGTTTCTTGCTATTTAGGGGACTTTCAAATCTGCTTCCAGAACTTGGCATATGGGGACATATTTAAAAGTAAGATTACCGCGCGAGAACCAATTGATAAAAGCTTAAGGGTTATTGAAGATGATCCTAAAAAGCTAGAAAGATTACTTAACTACTTTGAAAATGAAAGTAATTGGGGTGTCAGTTGTAAAAAATATGAAAGCGAGGCTAAGGTGCAGTTTTCTTCAAGCCGTGAAACAAGGACTAAAAATAGATTGCCTTGAGATAAAGCATACTTTAAGCTAATTATACCAATCAGATTATTTAATCACCCAAATAAATCCACTCTCTCATACACATTGATTTAACTCTATCCAAATCACGAAAAAAGCTATTCCAAGCATCGCAACATGAATTTACAATGCCTTCGTACCCATCAAAGCATTTGTTAGCTAATTCATTCTGTCTTAACTATTGCCAAATTTGCTCTACAGGGTTTAATTCTGGTGAATATGCCAGTAGCCTTAAAGGAAAGCGCTGTATAATTGGTATGCCAACCTGCACCGTCTATGATCACAAATGCATGTCGGCCTTTTGGCGTTGCTTGTGATATTTACTGTAAATGTTGTCTCATTACATCATTAGTTACATAAGGTGTTACTATTGCTTCGGTTGCTCCTGTGGCCGGACAAATAACGCCAAACAGGCAAGCATATTAAAACTGCTGTTGTTTTACTGTTCTGGGCCTTGAGCCTTTTTCAGCCCATAATCTTGTTGTAGTATTTTGTTGACCAAACCTAGCTTCAATCTTGAAACCAGACATCTATACTAGATCTATCATGATCTTTAGAGATCATTTCGATTTTTAATTTTTTAAAATTCTCTTGAACTTATTCTGATTGCTTGGGGTGTTGAGAGCGACTGGTTATCCAATAAAAATTAAGGGAGTTTAATAATCTATAGATATTATCCAAACAAAAGGTAACGCCATACTTTTCTTGAATGAAGTTAACCAGTGATTTTCCTGTAAGTCGACCAGCATTAGGCTTAATGCTATTTTTTGTCACGTACTCTTTGAATTTAATGAGTTGCTCAGCTGTCAATTTACAAGGTCTATCGGCTCTGTTTTTTTTAAGCCATCAAGTCCATTTTCATAGAACTTTTTAGCCCAATCATTTACTGATTTTCGACTGACCTATAGATAGATGGCTACTTGTGCTCTGTTAGTACCCTCTTTTATATGTGAAAGAGCTAATAAACGCATACGCATTCTACCATTGGTTTGTTTAGCGATAAGTGATTTGATATCGATAAATTGCAACTTATCTTAAAGCTGTTTTTGGGAAATATATTTCATGCCTTATTAGATCACAAATTTAATCTGATTGGTATAAGTTACAACTGTTTTGAATAACAGACGCTAGCCTATTGTGTTTTAAACAAAAAAACAGCAAAATAAATACCTAAAATGGGTAACCTGGCATTTTTTAGGCAAAATATCGTCAATAAATAGCCATACAGTGGCATAAACAAGCTAAAAGCTAAAATGCATATTTTAGGTTTTAACCAAAAGG
>NZ_NQMR01000253.1 GCF_002276045.1 Pseudoalteromonas sp. NBT06-2
AGTGGCATAAACAAGCTAAAAGCTAAAATGCATATTTTAGGTTTTAACCAAAAGGCCATTTATTCTACTTATACTCTATAAATATGTATCATCAAAAAATAAGGGATTAATTATTATGTTTAAAGGTATCGTTCAGGGTGTGGGAACTATAAAAAAAATATCCAAAAGTGATGACAGGCAAAGGCATGGCATTATTTTCCCTAAAAATATTTTGCAATCAGTTGAGGTAAATTCAGTTATGCTGGTTAATGGGTGCTCTTTAACCGTAGTACGAATTACTGGTAATGTTGTTTATTTCGATATTGATCAAGCGCTTAATACAACAACATTTGATTGGTTAGACGTAGGTTCTAAAGTAAACTTGGAAATACATCCAAAGTTTGGAGTTACTGTAGGAAGAGGTGGGTTAACTGGACAGATCAAAGGTATTGCTAACATCAATAATATTATTAAAGAAGATGATTATTTTCAAGTGTTTATCGATATACCTAAAAGTCTAACTGATAACATTTCTGAAAGAGATGATATTGGTATTAATGGGATTTCTACTTGCATTGATACAATGTCAGACAGTATCGCTTGTATTAATTATCCGCTTGATTTACTAAGTAGCACCAATCTCAGCATGTTGGAAAAGGATAGTGTAGTTAACGTTGAAATATTAAACGAATGGTAACAGCAAAAAGTGTCACTAACGCCTTGCGCTACAGCAGGCGTTAAAAGACACATGGCAAGTATTTGATGGTAGATAAATAAATCCTTTTATTCTTAAAGTATACCTGTCATTGTGGCTATTACTGAATAAGATAGCTCTGAATTCACCCTCTTTTGGTAATAGCCCTAAATCAATTAATGTATGTATAAACTAATAATCAAAATTATATGTTCCAACAATAGAATTTGGATT
>NZ_NQMR01000254.1 GCF_002276045.1 Pseudoalteromonas sp. NBT06-2
ATTATTCTACAGCCTCAACGCCCAACTAACCGGTGAGGTTTGCTGGCACGTTGTTTTGCGTGTTTTTGCAAAACGCGTGACCGTATACCGAATCCGCGTTTAGTTGCTTGTTATGCATTTATTCAAGTAAATAGAAATATGCAAAATCCCACGACTCAGGTCTAATCGTGCATTCATTGAAGTATGCAATTCGAACCTTTTTTCCTGTTGACTTTGCAAGTAAAGCCATAGATAAAACTGAATTATGCAGAGGATGATCTGTCGAGATTACAACTCGACTTTGACCGGTATTACACCCCTTAGGTTGACCTTCCACATAAATGGCTAAGAGCCCTTTTGCATCGACAGAGTAAGAGCCATATGAATGGGGAAAGGCAACCACTTGCTTAACAATCCCTACATGATTTAGTACATCTGCTGAATATGATTTAACAGTGAAAAGAACCATTAAGATAACAATGAAATTTTTGAACAATTGAACCCCCTTTAAAATGCATAACGCTGCGAGTTGCGGGGAAGTTGGGTGGTAGCTGCTTTGCGGCCCCATGCAAAGCGGATGACGCACAATTTGCTCCGTAACCTTGCCTTGTTAAGGCCGGGACTCATACGAACAGCGTTATTAGTAATGCGATCAATGACACCCAGCCTAAAATTTTTATTATACGAAGCCAAGGCTGAACTATGCCGAAGATCAGAATTAACAGTCCCGCACCCCACGCTAATGCTACTGGGCTAACTTCGCCACTTTCGATAGGAACGATACTGGGATATATCATCCCGTATATCAAGAGCCCCAGGATGAGCGCCAAAGTCGCTTGGAGAAGTGTAGAAATCTTGAGTTTCAATTCATCGCCTCATCGGAGCCTTAACGCCCGTTTAATGGGCAAATAATAGTTGGTTAAAATAGCGACGCAGGAGCAAAACCAACTGTTATTTGTCCTGTTAAAACGCTTGTTAGCTTACAGCTCACTAATCATATTTATACCAACAAAACTCATTGAGCCTTGTAACTTTAAATTTTCTCCAACTTTATAGTTGAAGAAAAAACTTTCTGAAACACACTCTGCCATTGTTGGTTGCTCTCTAGTTTCGATATAAAAAGAAACACGATATGTACACTCGCCTTTAGTTGTATATTTATCATGTTTTTTTTCGGCTATTTTTACATTTAGTGTACTGTTAGCTGGAGACAATTCATAAGCGATCCATCCTAGGGTACGAACCAAACAGAACCCTAACAAAGCCGCAATCCCAGACCAACAAAGAACTCTAAATAGTCCTCCCCAAACTAAACCTCCGTAGAATTTCAATTTTGTATTAGGTTGAGGTGGGTATAAATACCTGCTCTTTACTTGACAGTAAAGCCAACGAATACATAAACATAATGATAATAAAACGAAAATTAAGGTTGCACCAAACCAAAACTCACCATTAGGTATGAAGATTCTATTTAGGTTGAAAGCTCTATATATTGAAAATGATATTACTAAAATAGTGAAATATATAATCAAAGTTTGAATTTTTTGTTTACCGGTTGAGCCTTTTTTAAAGAGTATTTCCAACACCAAGCCTCTTATGTAAGCTAACGCCCTCGTTAATGGGCAAAATTTAGTTGGCTAAAATTGTTGAGGCACGAAACACAGCCAACTGTATTTTGTCCAGATTAAACAGCTTGTTATATGGCTGTTTTACCATGAAACTTTACGTATAATTCTTGTAATTTAGGAGGTACAAGTGGCCAACCGATTTCTTTAGTTGATTTACTTGCCCGCCAAAACAAATGCTCTACATAATAGACATCAATAAATTCAAATTCCTTAGGGTGCGAATCAATTAGCTTTTTATCCACATAAGATAAATATTTTTTTGCCAATTCGATATTACCACTAGCAAATGCATCACACGTTGCGTCAGCAAATGCTTCCATTTTTGACGTTGTCATACATTCATCTTGCTCATCCATAAGGGGTTTTATCTCAGGAAAGGTGCAACAAATTTCATTAAAAAAATTTTGCACCACGTCATCATCATTCATTGCTATCACCTAAAGCCATATAACGCTTCAAGAACCGGCGCCGCTTGCGGCGTCCGTGTTGCTTGATTTGTTAGAGCTTTGTTGCTCAATTCTTTCCAATACTTTATCTGCAAGAGCTTCTTCACTTGGACCGTTAAATATGCTCATGAGCCCAAATACAATAGTAAAGATAAGACCAATTACAGCTAAAGGAACAGACCACTTATTAGTCTGATGAGATCTTTGATATTCGCCACTCCTAACAGATAACACTGTACTAAGCTCATCAATGAAATAGTTTGCCCCTTCAGAATTGCCATTACTTTCTATTGCATCTCTCAAGCCCTTCAAAAGTCTTCTTTCTTCAGATGGAAGGCTGTCAAAGGGTTTAACTTGCCTTTCAGATTCGATTAGTTCTTTTAGCTTGCCAATATGATCTTTGTTTGAGCTATCTGCTTGCAGCTTATGAACAAAAAAATCTTCCAACAAATGAGATATTGCAATATTGGTTTCAAATTCTCTTTCTACAGAAGACTTAATGTATTTAAGAAATTCAAGGTCAATGTCTCCACCACCTTCGACATGAGAATCTAAAAGTTTAAAAAGCTTATCCTTTGCTTTCTCTTCACGCCTTTCCGGTTTAATGATCGAAGAAGATAGGATGTTCGCTAGAATAGCCGTTGCCCCAGCAACAGCACCGATTGTAATGGTAGAACTCTTAAGAACTTCTGATATCACATCAATCGACAATTTATACTCCTTATTTGAGAAGCTCTAACGCCTCGCTAACGGGCGCAAAATTGTTGGCTATAATTAGTGAAGAATGAACGCAAGCCAACTGTTTTGCGTCCATTTTAAGCGACTTATTATAAATCGATTACTCCAAGCCAACTTTCATTAGTTTTCCATTTTTGAATATTACTCTAAGTCCATGTTCAACATCGAAGGTACATTCAAATTCTAAATGTGTTTCACCGCCTTCCTCTTCAGGAAATATAAACACACCAGGGTCAGTTACATGATTCCAAACCTGTTCTGGCTCATGAATTTTAGGCATTAGCTCTTCAGCGCATTCCTCAAGACCAAGGTAGTAATCAGGTAAAACTGAAATGTAATAATCAAACACAGCCTTTTCTATAATTGGGAACAAATCTGCAATATTATTATGAAGCCAATTAATAGACTCTTTATGTGATCGTTCTACAACGCCAGTTCTAGATAGGCCTAGCGTGAATAAAACATTTTCACCAAGAATAGGGAAAATGACCTCACCTTCAAGATCATTTCCAATCTTTTCTAATTGGTCGATAATATTATCGGCTACGTCCATAGTTACCTAGATTTATAACGCCGCCAACAGCGGCCGAGCGAAGCGAGGTCCAGCCCCGAAGGGGTGATGCTGATTGGCTTTGTTAACTGTTTGGCCATAATAGATTCTCTACTTGATCATATTTCTCTGCGACTTTAAGAAATGGCTCTGCCCACCCACTACTTAAACTGACCTCTTGTAGGGGGCCAGTTGGCGCAAACAGAACACTAACCTCAACTCGTTCTGGTAATGTATATGACTTTACCATATTCAATAATTTTGTAATTTCTTTGGTTGCCTGATCTGAATCTTCCCAGTAAGACCAACAAAAGTCATTATCTGGAATTTTCACCAGCTCAATCACCGACTCTAATATATGAACCAAAGCCTCGTAAGGCTCTGACTCATCGATTTTTCCGTGTATTAATTCTTTAGTTCGTTCTAATTTCATAGAGACAGTTAACGAGCCTGTAGAATTTCTCTTTTAGAAAAAACAGACCAAAAAATTATTAAAAATTAAGCTTCAAAACGCATTGCTACGTGAATTCTGAGGCAATATTCTACTAAAACATTACTTTTACGGACGCACAGCACATAAATTTCATTCGTCAATTTACACTTTTTATAAATTCTACAGCCTCAACGCCCCAACCAGCGGAAAATACGAGCGTAGCGAATATTTTTCCGTTGCGTTGGTTTGTTATATTTTGTTTAGCGCATCATTTTATGGTTTAAGAGTCTCTTGGAGGAAAGTTCAGGTAGAGCCTGATATTTTTCTACTTCCTCTATATTTGCTGTAGTCAACTGATATGCACCTGCTGATACGCCATTTGACCACGTTTCCATACGATCATGACTTTCATAATACCTCAAATAATATGTTTCACCAGCTTTAACATTTAAGTTAACGGAATCTCGAACCAGCTCTGTAGCTACAAAAAATGTGCTGAGTCTAATATTAAAATTATATGTTCCGGGCTCTAAGGAAAAGTATGAATAGCCATTATGGGTGAAACGGAAGATCTGCTTTTCATCCAAGAATAAAAAGTTTGCTTCGTTTGCGCCATAGGCATCATCCTTAGGGTGATATACGTAAACGATTGCTTTACCCTGTTCAGGTTCTTCGAGTTCAACAAACTTGTCCCCCATGGCAACACAACCAATAAGGTTAATAACTAATATTAATAAAATTAAGTTTCTCAAATAGGTCATTTCATCCTCAAAATATAACATTTGTATAAACGGCGCGCACACTTATCAGGTTAGACCTCTTAATATGAATTCATAATAAGGCCTCAAAAATAAGAGACTTAGAAAAAAATAATGACAAAAACGGAGGTGACAAAGTGTGCGCGCACGCTTTTCTGGTTAGACCTCCATGTAAAAAGCAGTGTTTAATGCTTTATAA
>NZ_NQMR01000255.1 GCF_002276045.1 Pseudoalteromonas sp. NBT06-2
CCGACTTGAAAACCCTTGTTAGGTTACACATACCACCCTATATTTCTTTAATTTTTAATTGTACTTTTGAGTCAACAGACATCCCTAGGAAGTTGCTACCTTTTGTAATATCACAATATATTTCATATTGTTTTGAAGGTTCTAATTTGAAAAAAGCTAATGGAGTACCTTCATACCACTTGTTTTGACAACTTACTTGGAATCGATATTCTCCTGCAGGTAGAGAAATGTCATTGATTTGATTACTTAAAGCATTCCTTTTAGTAATCTCATTTTTATTTTCATCGTAAATATATAAAATAAAAGCACTATACTTTTCGGTTAAAAATAATTGCTCTCCACCAGAAGTGCGAACATTGGATAATTCCTGATTAGGAGTATTTGTAGGGTTGTACACTTGTGGTGTAGCGCAACCTACAAGGGCTAATACTGATACTAAAATAAAATTTTTCATCAAATCTATCCGTGTAACGAGCCTGTAGAATTTCTCTTTTAGAAAAAACAGACCCAAAAATTATTAAAAATTAAGCTTCAAAACGCATTGCTACGTGAATTCTGAGGCAATATTCTACTAAAACATTACTTTTACGGACGCACAGCACATAAATTTCATTCGTCAATTTACACTTTTTATAAATTCTACAGCCTCAACGCCGTTTTAAGCGGCAAATTTTAGTTGGCTAAAATGTGTGAGGTACGAACAACAGCCAACTGTAATTTGTCCGACTTGAAAACCCTTGTTAGGCATTCGTAGAGCGCATCAATTTAATACCATCTGCATCTGTTGAAAAACCAAAGTTTGAATAAAATGCTTCCATTTCAGGCAAGCAATATAATTCAAAGTGTTTTACCTTTTTTAATTTCTCATGATTCTTAACATTGTGCATAAGCTTTTGACCTAAGCCTGTACCTCTATAATCAACATTTACCATCACATCTAGTATCAATGCTTTGTATATAAAATCAGTAATGATGCGTGTAAAGCCGATTAAGTTATTATCTTGATCAAGAACACCAATACATATTTGGGAGTTTTTTACACAATTTATAGTGTCTTCAACTGAACGCTCTCCCCAACCCGTATCTTTGTATAATTGAATTAGTTGTTCAATTTGATTATCGGAAAAATTATAAATTATCGTCATATTTATTTAAGATGCCTAACGAGCCTGTAGAATTTCTCTTTTAGAAAAAACAGACCAAAAAATTATTAAAAATTAAGCTTCAAAACGCATTGCTACGTGAATTCTGAGGCAATATTCTACTAAAACATTACTTTTACGGACGCACAGCACATAAATTTCATTCGTCAATTTACACTTTTTATAAATTCTACAGCCTCAACGCCGTTTTAAGCGGCAAATTTTAGTTGGCTAAAATGTGTGAGGTACGAACAACAGCCAACTGTAATTTGTCCGACTTGAAAACCCTTGTTAGGCATTCGTAGAGCGCATCAATTTAATACCATCTGCATCTGTTGAAAAACCAAAGTTTGAATAAAATGCTTCCATTTCAGGCAAGCAATATAATTCAAAGTGTTTTACCTTTTTTAATTTCTCATGATTCTTAACATTGTGCATAAGCTTTTGACCTAAGCCTGTACCTCTATAATCAACATTTACCATCACATCTAGTATCAATGCTTTGTATATAAAATCAGTAATGATGCGTGTAAAGCCGATTAAGTTATTATCTTGATCAAGAACACCAATACATATTTGGGAGTTTTTTACACAATTTATAGTGTCTTCAACTGAACGCTCTCCCCAACCCGTATCTTTGTATAATTGAATTAGTTGTTCAATTTGATTATCGGAAAAATTATAAATTATCGTCATATTTATTTAAGATGCCTAACGAGCCTGTAGAATTTCTCTTTTAGAAAAAACAGACCAAAAAATTATTAAAAATTAAGCTTCAAAACGCATTGCTACGTGAATTCTGAGGCAATATTCTACTAAAACATTACTTTTACGGACGCACAGCACATAAATTTCATTCGTCAATTTACACTTTTGATAAATTCTACAGCCTCAACGCCTTAAATAAGCGGCGTAGAGAGGTTGGCTAAAATAAGTGAAGAATGAGCGCAAGCCAACCTTGATACGTCCGTCTTGATTTTTTTGTTAGCTACTTTGCTCAATTGCTTTTATTAAGTTATCAGGATCATTAGTGCCTAAGCTAACAGTTGTGCCATCTTTAAGCTTCAATTCAACAGCTGTCAAACCAGATACATTATACAACCAACCAGTAGATACTAACCGAATTCCTAAGCCGCAATACCATTTAGTCGATATTTCTTTAGCTGACTCTATTTGAGAAATATTGAGTGTCTTATTCCAAAACTTCGGGCCAAAAAACCAATTTACTTTCCCTTCTTTAACCCTAATTGTAAGAGAAGAAAATAAAATTGCTGCCAAGCCTACAACTACATAAGCAAACGCAATTGATTCATTAGGCTTTGAAATGGAAGCAAAAATCAGTATTAGAAAAATAATTCCAAAAATCGAAAGCATCGCTGTGCCTATTTGAGTATTCCTATACTCCATGATGTACTCCTTTTTGTAGCTAACGCCCGCATAAGGGGCTGATAATTGTTTGCTAAAATGTGAAGCAGAGCGGAACCGAGCAAACTGTTAGCAGTCCCATGCTTAATGCGCTTGTTTATTATATTTTTAAGCAACTTCTGCTGCATGGTAATTTGATAGTGACTCTAAGATTTTTATAAGGTTCCTTAAGTTACCTTCAGCGGTAGCCCTAGACACACCTAAAGTTAATTCTTCTTGTGTTTTAGGATTTTGAAGATCAAGGTTTATAGCATCAATAGTTTTATCTTTAATTTTTGAAATTGCTGATCGATCATCAAAGCTCTCTAAATTATTAGTTGTATAATATTTTAATAAATAGCCAAACTCATGAACTAAATTTCCATTTATTGATAAGCCCATGCGCGCATCAAAGTCTATGCTATTTTCTAACGCAACCTTCTTAAGTTTTCTACCCTTGAAAAATGACACTAAACTCTCCTAAAAATATAACGCCCCAATAAGCGGCGCAAAATAGTTGGCTATAATTATGAACGAAGTGAACGCAGCCAACTGTTAGGCGTCCGACTTGATTGGATTGTTATGTGTTTTTAAACACTACCTTAAACGTTTCACAAATAATAGGCATCTTTTCACTTGGAGTAAATGTACTGCCTTCAAGTTCCCTATGATAATAGTCCCAGTGAACTCGTTTCCAATAGGCCAAACTTTTATCACCTTCCCCCTCAAGCTCAGCATATTCTTCTGTAATTTCATTAAATGGAATTATAGAAACATTCGTTGTTTCTATAATACATTGAGCTTCACCTACCCAATTAGTAACGATATTGAGATCACCTACTCTAGGCAAAGGCTCGTTACTCGCTTGGTGCCACCAGAGTGAAGGCGAAGTTGCCACTTTTATACCTTTCATAACTAAATCAGCACACTCATTTGCATCAATTTCATTATCGCAAAAATGCCAACTACTAAGCTCTATAGGCTGTACCTTGAAATGTTGAAAGTAGTTATGGCTAATATTAGCTATTGATGGATGCATACATCTCCTAAACACATAACGCCGCCAACAACGGCAGACTTGTGATTGTGACTTTTGTGCGAAAATGGCGAAGCCATGCACAAAAGGCGCAAGCGCAAGGCTGTCCAGAGAGCGCAGCGAACGATGTTGCTTGGCCTTGTTATGTGCTTTTAACTGCATGATTCTAGAGCCTGCTCGAAATGATCTGCTAGCTCAATGTATTGGCTGCCCCAGCCATTATCCATTGCAATTTCTTGCAAGGATGCAGTAGGCAAGAACATGTTTAACATTTGCTCTGGGCTAGAAAGATAGCCAGTGGATTTAACAGAAGAAAGATTTGCTGAAACGACAACAAGCAGCTCTTGAGGCGTCTTGCTACCGAACATTGATTCTTCTGAATCACTGAGAAAACTTTCAAGGTGCGTTAACACCTTTTCCATTTTATCTTTCATTGCTTCAACTTCCATGAGTGCTCATTGCCACATAACGCCGCAATATGGGGCGTATTAAGCTTGGCTAAAATTAGCGAAGAATGAGCGCCAGCCAAGCTTTAGACGTCCCATACATAATTGCTTTGTTATGTGCCTATTTCTTTAGGTTCTCTGAAATAGTTTACAACCTTCGCAAATAGCCAATGAATACAAAATAATCCTATTTGTGAAAGAAAGCATGCAAATGGAATAAAAAACAACATATCAACAATTACAGAGCCATTTTCCCCCTCTGGAATATCTGAAAGGTAAACGAAAATCAAAACAACCCAAAGGCATGAAATTAAGCCTTGTGTATACAATAATAATTTACTTTTTGATACAACAAGCGCGTGATAAGGCATTATGCCAAAGCAAAATATGTAAAAACCTAGAGCGAGTAAACCTGAAATTATATTTGCAATCAAAACTCACCTTGGCACATAACATTTGTATAAACGGCGCGCACACTTATCAGGTTAGACCTCTCAATATAAGTTTAAAATAAGTTGTTATAAATTAGTAACT
>NZ_NQMR01000256.1 GCF_002276045.1 Pseudoalteromonas sp. NBT06-2
AGCTTCGCTGGGCAAACAAAAAACGCCGCTAATGCGGCGTTTTAAAAAATGAGAACTTAAAAAGAAATTATTCTACTTCTGGACGCATGTGAGGGAATAAAATAACATCTTTAATCGTTGGTGAATCAGTAAATAACATTACTAAACGGTCGATACCGATACCTTCACCCGCTGTTGGTGGTAAACCATATTCTAATGCGCGAATATAATCTTCATCAAAATGCATTGCTTCATCATCACCAGCATCTTTTTCTTCAACTTGGCGTGAGAAACGTTCAGCTTGATCTGCTGCATCATTTAGCTCAGAAAAACCATTCGCTAATTCACGACCACCAACAAAAAATTCAAATCTATCTGTTACAAATGCATTTTCATCGTTGCGGCGCGCTAATGGTGATACTTCCCATGGATATGCTGTAATAAAAGTTGGTTGAATTAATTTATGTTCTGCAGTTTCTTCAAAAATTTCACACAAAAACTTGCCCGGACCCCATACGCATTTTTCAGGAATACGAACATGTACTTGTTTAGCGTATGCTTTTAATTCCTCAAAATGATTTTCAGGATCGTTAAAAACTTCAACTTTAAAGTCTGGGTTATATTTCAAAATTGCATCAGCCATCGTAATACGAGTAAATGGCTTGCCAAAATCATATTTAACTGTATCTATAATTTCACCTGCTTCATCTTTTATTGTATTAATAACAATAGGTGAACCAAGTACATCAGTCGCTACTGTGCGTAACATATCTTCAGTTAAGTTCATTAGATCATTGTAATCAGCATATGCTTGGTAAAATTCAATCATCGTAAATTCTGGATTATGACGTGTAGATAAACCTTCATTTCTAAAGTTACGGTTAATTTCGAATACACGCTCAAAACCACCAACGACTAAACGCTTAAGGTAAAGCTCTGGTGCAATGCGTAGATACATATCGATATCTAAAGCATTATGGTGTGTTTCAAATGGACGAGCCGTTGCACCACCAGGGATAGTTTGTAGCATGGGCGTTTCAACTTCCATAAAATCACGTTCAGCTAAGAAACGACGAATACCTTCTACTACTTTAGAGCGAATACGGAATGTTTTACGCGTATCTTCATTAGTAATTAAATCAACATAACGTTGACGATATTTAGTTTCTTGATCTGACAGACCATGAAATTTTTCTGGTAATGGGCGCAATGATTTAGTTAATAATTGATATTGGGCCATATCAACATATAAATCACCTTTACCTGATTTATTTAATGCACCAGTCACACCAATAATGTCACCGATATCTAATTGACCATATTTTTCTTTTAAATCCTTTTGTACAGGTTTTGCTGCATATGCTTGAATACGGCCTTTCATATCTTGTAAGACATAAAAAGGACCGCGTTTCGCTAATATACGACCTGCAATTGATACTTCGTGATTTAGTTCAACTAATTCTTCTTTCGGCTTATCGCCAAATTCAGTTTGTAGGTCTAAAGTATAATGTTCGCGATTAAACTGGTTAGGGTGCCCATTTGCAGGGCAGTTTTCTCTAATTGAATCTAATTTGCTTCTACGTTCTGCAATTAGTTTGTTTTCATCTTGGATTTGATCTGTCATTTTAAACTCTTTATCGATTCTGTTATATTAATTACAAACCTGATTTAAGGCTTGCTTCAATAAATCTATCTAAGTCACCATCTAGTACAGCTTGAGTATTACGGTTTTCAACTCCCGTACGTAAATCTTTAATACGAGAATCATCAAGTACATAAGATCTAATTTGACTACCCCAACCAATATCAGATTTAGCATCTTCCTGAGATTGTTTTTCAGAGTTCTGCTTTTGTAACTCTAACTCAAACAACTTAGCTTTAAGTTGTTTCATTGCATGAGCTTTATTTTTATGTTGTGAACGTTCATTTTGACATTGCACAACAGTATTTGTTGGTACGTGTGTAATACGTACCGCTGATTCAGTGGTATTAACGTGTTGACCACCCGCACCTGATGCACGATATACATCAATACGTAAATCAGTAGGATTAATATCTATTTCTATATTGTCATCTATTTCTGGATAAATAAACGCAGATGCAAATGACGTATGACGACGGCCACTTGAATCAAATGGACTTTTACGTACTAAACGGTGTACACCTGTTTCTGTGCGTAACCAACCATAGGCATATTCACCACTAATTTGTATTGTCGCACCTTTTATACCAGCAACATCACCCGCCGTGACTTCAATCACTTGTGCTTTAAAGCCTTTAGCTTCTGCCCAACGTAAATACATGCGAAGAAGCATATTACACCAGTCTTGTGCTTCTGTACCGCCCGAGCCTGATTGTAAATCTATATAAGCGTTATTTTCATCTTGTTCGCCCGAAAACATGCGACGAAACTCAAGTTTCTCTAATTGTACAACCAAAGCCTGAGCTTCTGACTGTGCCTCAATAAAAGTTTCTTCATCTGCAGCTTCAACAGCTAATTCAACTAAGCCTTCAACATCTTCAACACCGGTATCTAAAACATCGATTGTTTCGACGATCGCTTCTAATGATGATTTTTCTTTGCCTAATGCTTGCGCGCGTTCAGGTTCATTCCATACAGCAGAATCTTCAAGTTCGGCATTCACTTCTTCTAACCGCTCTTTTCTTAGAGGGTAGTCAAAGGTACCCCCTAAGCATATCGGTTCTTTCGCGAATATCCTTGATTTGATTCATCACAGGGTTCACTTCAAACATCCAATTGCTCCATAATGCCTATCTTCAATTATAAGGCGGGAATTTTAGCAAAAAAAACGCGATTTGATTAGCATAAAACAGACTATTTATTCAATAATGTAAAAAATAATATATCTTGTTCACATATCCTGTACATTCTCGACTGTACTACAGATAATGTGACATCAAAAAAATATAAGAAAAAATTAAATGTTTGGAAATAAAAAGTCTGAACGTCAGGTCATTGTAGACATGGCTGATAAACAAAAACGTTACGAAGTATTAGTGAAAACATATCATAGTGAACTTTACCGGTTTGCATGTTGGCTATGTCGTGATCCCACAATTGCGGAAGACGTGTTACAAGAAACATTTTTGCGCGCATGGCGCTCATTAGATTCATTGCTTGATCAAAAAGCAGCGAAGTCATGGTTGATCACAATATTAAGACGTGAAAATGCCAGACGATTTGAGAGAAAACAATTTGATTACTCTGATGTTGAACAAGATACATTAATGGATACATCCACTGATTCTCTTGAAAAAAATATGGAGCAAACAAATTTACAGCGCCAAATAATGAAATTAGCTGACGAATATAGAGAACCTTTGTTATTACAAATAGTAATGGGATGCTCTGGTGAAGAAATCAGTGAAATTTTAGAGCTGAATAAAAATACCGTAATGACACGGTTATTTAGAGCTCGAAACCAATTAAAAGATTCTTTAACCCAAACAGATACCAAACAAAGAGGAGTAAAATAAGATGGATGAACTAGAATTTCGCCGACGTCTCTACGCTGAGCCAAATGAAAATGATCCTCTTATTGAGGCATTTGCCAAAAAAGATGCTGATAGACATAAATTTTTAAATGATATTAAACAGCTTGATAAAGACATTGTCGATGCGCTCAATATACCTGTGCCTGAAAACTTAGCCGATAAGCTTATTTTAAACCAAGCTTTTGAGTCTCATAGAGTTGCTAAACAGAAACGCAGAGTACATTTAGCAATTGCAGCCTCTGTCGCCTTTTGTTGTAGCCTTTTAATCAACTTTACAATAAAACAAGCACCATTAAATATTGGCCAACACGCACTAGCTCATGTGAATCATGAACTTAAATCTTTAAAAGCAACGAATAAAACATATCAACTAGCACAAATAAACACACAACTAGCCTCTTTTGGTGGCTCAATTTCAAATTTTCCTGGTGAAATTACTTATTCAAGATTTTGTGATTTTGATGGGCAGCGTAGCTTGCACTTAGTGTTTCAAACGGAACTAGGTCCTGTGACATTATTTATTGTACCAAGTAACAATAGATATGATGCACAGTCTCAATTTAATAACGAGCGTTTCAATGGCGAAATTTATCAAACTCAAAAAGCGAGTTTAATTATGGTTGGTGAGAATGGACAAAATTTAAAGAAATATCAAAAACAAGTTGCTGAAAACATTATTTGGGAAGCTTAATATAAACAAGATCTGAAACCTTCATTGCCAAGTAGCACCCATATATACCCAAGCCACTTCAA
>NZ_NQMR01000257.1 GCF_002276045.1 Pseudoalteromonas sp. NBT06-2
CAAAATAACTAAGTCTGGTCGGTAAAAGTCTAAAGGAGATTTTAAATTGAGTGAAGCAGGATTGTTATTGATTATTCTTGGAGCGATTGCAATAGCTGTTATGTACGGTTCATCTGAAAGGCTTTCTAATTGCGCTAGTTGTGGTAAACACCTAACAGTGAAAATGAATAGATATTGGTATACTAAAGATGGTGAAAATGTCCCTGTATGTACTAAGTGCAATAAGAAATTAAGTTAATGAAATAACTAAGTCTGCTCGGTTTGGCCGAGCAAAATATAACAGCACAAAAATAATTCAAATAAAAATCATGATAGATGGAAAACCCGTGTTTAAACACGGAATAAATCTGTCTATTAAGCTGTTGAGGCTGTAGAATTTATCAAAAGTGTAAATTGACGAATGAGATTTATGTGCTGTGCGCCCGTAAAAGTAATTTTTTAGTAGAATATTGCCTCAGAATTCACATAGCAATGCGTTTTGAAGCTTAATTTTTAATAATTTTTGAGCCTGTTTTTTCTAAAAGATAAATTCTACAGGCTCGTTATACATTAAGGAAAGTCTGTGCATCCAAATAGAAATGCCATCGCATTTGGTGGTTTAACTTTTTTAGTCCTTGCTTTTGTTTTGATCATAAGTTTAATCTTATGGGCTTGGCCTAAATATAAAGTTTATAGCATGGAAATGAACGGCAAGGCCTCATTAAAAGAGGCTGAATGGAGCAAGAAAATTTTAATTGAAGAGGCTAAAGCACGTGAACAAGCTGCATTAATGCAAGCAAAAGCACGAGTTACATTAGCTCAAGCAGAAGGCGAAGCTAAATTAGTTCGTGCCAAAGCAGAAGGTAAAGCAGATATCGAACTTGCAAAAGCAGCCGCTGAAGCTAATCGAATAATTGGTGAATCTTTAAAAAATAATGAGGCATATTTGCGCTATATCTGGATTAAAGGCTTACAAGAAGGTAATGGTGAGCGTATTTATATACCTACCGAGGCTGGTTTACCCATTCTAGAAGCTGGTAAAGCCAGTAATTAATGTATAATCGGGTAGCCGAGCAAAATACCCCCAGACTGATGCGGCTATCCGTATCAAAATAACTAAGTCTGATTCACTAAAAAGCGCTTAACTGCGCTTTTTTCGTATCACTTTAGTCAGTTCTGCTCGGCTAAAATAATTTAAATTAATTTCACTTTTCACTTGCAGTAGTTCCCAAAGGGAATTGTTGTGTATTCAGAGGTTGAGGCAAAGAGCAGCATCCCTAATATTAAAAGGGTGGTCTGTTTTTAAAGAAATAAATGAAGAAGCTCATGAGCCAGAAGATGAGAAGCAATTAATTTGGATTGATCACTGGCCCAAAGGAATGGGGCTACGTAATTGGGAGCATGAATTCGCATTAGTAAAGTTCACATCATCATTGGAACCTGTTTGGTATCATATGACTGAAGACCAATTTCAAAATGAGCTAGGTATCGATATTCGTTGGCTTGAGCCTCTATCCTTAGAAAAAAATTCCGATGCATAATAAGGCATTAAAGTCGGACTCGTAAAGCTTGGCTCGGGTTCCTTCGTCGCTAGTTTAGCCAAGCTATTACTCGCCGCTTAATGCGGCGTTGAGGTTGTAGAATTTATATAAAAAGACACTTTTAGTGTCTTTTTTAGTTTTTACTAATTTGTTTGTTTTTTAAGCTTGAAACCAGATCTTTGATGTGATCTAATAGATATTATTCAACTACTGAACATCAAAATGGCAAATTATAAACCTGATTTATCTTGTCAAAATAAGTTCATACCCATCGATTTTTCTCGTCAAATATTACCTGGTACTTTTGAATTCGCGTTATCCCATATTGTTGACAATCGTCTTGATTTATCCGGCTTTGATGCCTGGTATCAAAATGATAAACGTGGTGCAGCGGCATACCCACCTTCGGTAATGTTGAAGATTATATTGTTAGGTTATGCGCATGGTTTAGTATCGAGTCGCCGTATTGCACTGGCGTGTGAAACCAATATCACCTTTATGAGTTTATCGGGTGATGTACAGCCTCACTTCACATCAATTGCTAGTTTTGTCGCAAAAATGAGCGAACAAATTGAACCACTATTTACACAAATACTGATGATTTGTGATGAAGAAGGTTTGATTGGCCGTAACATGTTTGCCATCGATGGCTGCAAGATAAAGTCTAATGCGAGTAAAGAATGGAGCGGCACATTTGAAGAACTAGAACGCAAACAAGTAAAATTACAAAAAGCCAGTAAACGTATTTTAGCCCGCCATCAATCACAAGATACAATGCCTGAAGATGAAGTGATTCATGATTTAAAACAAAAAGAAAAGCTTGATAAAAGTGCAGCTAAAATAGCTAAGTATTTGGCAACGAAAGAAGAGAAACTAGGCAGTAAAGGTAAACCCGTAAAAAGTAATATAACAGATCCAGATAGCGCGAAAATGACGACATCAAAAGGCACAATTCAAGGCTACAATGGTATCGCGATAAATGATGATAAACATCAGATTATTTTACAGGCACAAACCTGGGGCTCAGTTGGCGAGCAGCAAACACTGAAACCAGCGCAGGGACAATTAGATGAGCAACTCAAAAAGTTAGGAACACCCAATACATTATCAGAGGCAAAATTTACCGCAGATAGTGGGTTTCATAGTGAAGATAATTTGAAGTACTTAGCCACGACAGGGCTAGATAGTTACATCGCCGATACCCAATTTAGAAGTCGAAACCCGTTATTTAAAGTCAGCGAAACCTATCATACCGAAAAAGAAAAACGTCGTTTAAAACGCAGTAAAGGCAGGCCGAGATTATTTACTAGTAATGATTTTCATTATGATAAAAACACAAAAAGTTGTCGTTGCCCAGCAGGGAATGAAATGTGGTGTAGCGGCGATAATCTCAAAAGTGCAGAACGCATTTACACGCGATTTGTGGGTTATTTAAAAGACTGTAAAAGTTGCCCTTTACAGAGGCAATGCATGAGAAAAGAGCCAAATAAAACAGGACGACAAGTGCAATTTTTAAATGACAGAGAATTAAAAACTCCTTCATATACAGATAAGATGAGGATTAAGATAGATAGTCCTATCGGGCGACGACAATATAGTAAAAGGTTAGGTGCAATAGAACCTGTTTTTGGCAACATAACAGTAAATAAGGGCATGAATAAATTCACCTTGCGAGGACAAGAGAAAGTGAATGCGCAATGGCAAATGTATTGTTTAGTTCATAACATAGAAAAGCTTAGAAATAGCCTGCATTAAAGATAAAACCCACGAAAGTACCTCAAATATCATTCAAGTACGGTCTTTTTACTTATAAATTCCATCATTATCTTCGTTCTAATTATAAAAATAAAAAATCAGCAAAAACGTAAACGTTTTTGATTGTTAAAACAATTTAATATCAGTAAAGTGTTCCGATTATAAAATATTAATTTAAAACGAGTAATTCTACAGGCTCGTTAGCTTTCCATATTATATAGGAGTCGAAATCAAATGGATAAGTATGAAATAACTGTTAACACTTTTAATAAATTAGCAGATAAATACGAAGCAAAGTATATGGACTTTGATTTTTACTTTGATACCTATGATACTTTTTGTGAATTAGTTACTACCACTAATGCCAAAATATTTGAAATGGGATGCGGCCCAGGAAATATATCTAAATACTTATTAACTAAGCGACCAGACTATCAAATATTTGGAATTGATCTAGCGCCTAAAATGGTAGAACTTGCTCGCTCTAATAATCCATCTGCTGTATTTGAAGTAATGGATAATAGAAATATAGTAAAAGTTAAGGATAAATTTGATGCTGTGATGTGTGGTTTTTGTACCCCCTACCTGTCAAAAACTGATGTGGAAGCATTAATTACCAATGCTAGAAATATGCTTAATAAAGGAGGCTTGCTACATTTAAGCTCAATGGAAGATCAAGATTCTCGTTCAGGTTATCAAACATCTAGTGCAGGCGATCAAGTTTATATTCATTATCATCAATTTGAGCACTTTAAAAAGAACTTAGAGTTAAATAACTTTAAAATCATAGATGTTCAACGAAAGGAGTTCCCTGTAGATTCCGGTGAACCAACCACAGATATGTTCATTTACGCTGAAGCAATCTAGCAAGGAAAGCTAACAAATAAGGATAGGTGTCG
>NZ_NQMR01000258.1 GCF_002276045.1 Pseudoalteromonas sp. NBT06-2
GCCTGAAGGCGAACCTAAAAGGGGGTTATGGTTTTGTCTTTTGTAGGTGGGGTTTTACATCGCACAGTTTTGGATTGCTCTAAATACGGGTTCAATAAGATAAGTGGGGAAATTAAGTTGTTCTTTATTGTAAATACTGTACACTATATTGTACTTTATAGTGTACTTAATTAGTTTTTTATTTTGAAGGTGATTTATGGCTGTTCAATCTATATTGGCTGAAAAAACAGTTTCGGTAACAGAGCTAAGAAAAAAACCATGTGATTATTTTATGGATGAGCCTGTTGCAGTTTTATCTAATAATAAAACTGCAGGTTATATGATAAGTGCTGAGTTATATGAGCAAATGATTAGGCTTATTGAATCTCAGTCGAGTGATTCTGGTTTTAGACCTTCAAGTGCTAGATTAGCTAAAATCTCTCAATTAGGCTCAGAACTTTTGTTGAAAGCATCATCGGATGAATTAGGTGATTTTCAAGAGTGATTCGTGTTTTTAAAAGTAGTATTATCCGTAAAATACTGACAGAAGATGAGCAGCTTGGGTTAGTTAATGACTTCAAAGGATATAAATTAACAGGAATAGCGCCAGATAATTTTGGGCGAGATGTTTTATATGATCATCCTAATAACTTACCTATTGTATTAGATGAGAAGGTTAAGCATATTCATCTAGGTAGTATAGATAATCCTCTTCCTTCAAATGTAATTCAATTTTATAAAACAAGCGATATCCATCTTGTTTATTGCCAAGGTGCTATAAATGATAGCTGCTATTTACTTATGGCTATTTTATCTCCTAATGCACACGAACAAGCTAAATCTAGGGATGTAATGTACAAGCTTGGTGTCATGGCTGAAAAATTTAGGAGTCAGTTTTAGTAAGTCGAGTTCTGGTTGAATTTATGTGTTTATGTAGGTTTGGCTTCAGCCTTACTTTTTGTATTTTTGTTTTAAAACAGAACGACTGAAGTCTTATCTACATGGGGTTAGTAACGATCTCGCAGCCTATGGGCGTATAAGCAAATTTCCGGTTGCGTGACGTGAAATCACATCTGTTTAGCCATAATACTGGATACAAACTAAATTCCTGATAAGACACTTAAGGAATGACATAATAAGCATGCGCGATGTTATTGATGATTACTCCCTGTATTACTTTACAATATGCGCGATGTTATCGGTAATTGCACCCTGCATTACTCTACTACCTACAAATTCCAGCCAATAGGCACGCGAATAAAGTGCCTCTTACGGGCTTGCGGCGAGGAAGTAATTCGTTTCACTCATCCTTTGTAATTTAAATAATCAATACTATATATGCTTTTATGCGCTGAATAACGTTTACATTCTACATTTTAATGCGCATTAAAGTGTAGGTATTGTACATTTTATTGCGCATTAAAATGTGTGTTGATATAGTGTGTTTATCGTTTTATTTGTTTTGTAGGTGGGGATCATGCAAAGGTTATTATTGGATAGGTTACTTTCTTGGAAAAGTCAGTCTAAACGCAAACCTGTATTGCTAGATGGAGCAAGGCAAACAGGTAAATCATTTTTATTAGAAAAGCTATTTGGTGAATATTTTGAACAGGTAATACGTTTAGATTTTTTGGAACAGCCTTCTTTAGCTAATTTGTTTAACGGATCATTAAAGCCTGAAGATATTCTTGAAAATATTGAAATTGAATTGAATTTAAGTATTGATATTACTAATTCACTCATTATTTTTGATGAGATTGGAGAGTGCCAGCAAGCAATTAACTCTCTTAAGTTTTTTTCTGAACAAATACCTGAAATTTTTATTTGTGCATCAGGATCAAATATTGGGTTATTAGGCTCTTTTCCCGTTGGTAAAGTAGAGTTGATGGAGCTTTATCCATTAACTTTTGAAGAGTTTTTGTGGGCTTCGAACCAAAAGCCTTTGATAAAAGCTTTTGATAATATAAATTTAGGAAAAACAGCTCATGATAAATTATTTTCTCTTTTGATTGATTATTACTTTGTTGGTGGAATGCCAGAGGCTGTTTATGAATGGTTTGAAACAAAAGGTGATTTTGGAATTATTGAAAGAACACAAAGAGTCAGTCAAATTCATTCATCATTGATAGCGGGTTATAAAAGAGATTTTGGTAAATATTCAAATAAAGTTTCAGCTCATCAAATAGAGGAAGTATTTGAAAACATTCCAATTCAACTATCATTAAATATCGATGATTCAGTAAAGCGATTTAAGTTCAAAGACGTTCTAGAAAAAAAAACTCGATATCAAGAGTTATCTGGACCGATTAATTGGTTAGAAAAATGTAGGCTGTTATCAAAATGCCATCCAATAGATTGCGAGCCACACTCACCTTTAGCTGCATTTAGTAAAAATAATATTTTTAAACTTTTCTTTTTTGATGTTGGTATATTAGGTCATATGCTTAACCTATCTTATAAAGAGCATCGAACGCAAGGTTTTAATTATAAAGGCTACATTGCTGAAAATTTTGTTCAGAATGAGCTTGCAGCTCAATTTGGGGCACCTAGCTATTCATGGGAATATGCGCGTAGTGAGATTGAATTTTTATTTAAGGGCATAAATGGAGACATTATTCCCGTAGAGGTAAAAAGTGGAAAGCGTACAAGGGCAAAGTCACTACAAATATATCGTGAACGTTATAAACCATTAAAAACAGTTAAGCTCATTGGTTCGACTGGCTCTATAGAAAATAAAGAGGCATTAGTAATACCGCTCTATTATTCTTCTAAAATAGAAAAGTTAATAAATACTTAATGTTTTTTTATTTGAGTTATATATTAGCACGTTGTTAGTGGTAATTGCTCCCTGCATTACTCTACTACCTACATCCATGTAGGCAAAATCTCGCCTACGGGCACGCGTCTGAAGGCGAACCTACAGGAGTATCAGCCATAAAATATGCGCACATAGTCACAACCATAGTTGGTATAAGGGTTGTGATTAGTAGGTTGAATATTTAAAAGCGCGATGTTTTAAAACAGTACGCCTGAAGGTTAACCTACAGGAGTATTAGGCTTAAGGCTGGATACAAACTAGATTCCCGATAAGACACTTCGGGAATGACATTATAAACAACGTGTGATGTTATTGGTAATTGCTCTATGAATTACTCTTACAAGATGCGCGATGTAAAATCCCGCCTACAGCATTATTCAAAGCGCAGGATGTTATCCGGTGATTGCATCCTGCATTACTCTACTACTTACATGCATATTAACCTCCATGAAGATCACCTAATAACACTGATGGAGATCACTTAATAACCTTTATCAAGATCAGCTAATAACATTCATGGAGATCACTTTTGAGCCAAAATGTTATTCAGTGATATCTTAAAATGTTATTGTTTATTATTTAAACTTTATTTGCTCTGTAGGTGTGTTTAACTGTTACCTTTTTTCTTTTGATGATGAGGGTAACAAATGTCAACGGCACCTATTTCTATGCGTAAATTAAAAGATATCCTACGGCTTAAGTACGATTGTTCACTCAGTCACCGTCAAATAGCTAAAAGCTTGTCTATTTCACCCTCGGTTGTTTCTCGTTATACCAATCGAGCCACCCAACTTGGTATTTCTCAATGGCCATTAGCCGATAAATGGGATGATGCATCACTTCGACGGGAATTCCTTAAAACTACGGTCAAAAAGAGACAAAGTTCAATTCCTGACTGGTCAGTTATTTACCAGGAACTCAAACATAAAACTCTGACTTTACTCTTGTTATGGGAAGAATATAGCGAGCGTAACCCTGCTAACCATTACAGCTACAATCACTTTTGTCGTTTGTATAAAGCTTGGCTAAAATGTCAAAAACCCTCAATGCGCCAGAATCATAAAGCAGGTGAAAAACTATTTGTTGATTATTGTGGCCCGACTATGAATATTGTTGATCCAAATACCGGGGAATGTCGTACTGCTCAGATATTTGTCGCAGTGATGGGCGCATCAAATTATACCTATGCTGAAGCGACCTGGAGTCAGAAGTTAGAAGATTGGGTCATGAGTCATGCTCGCTGCTTTGAGTTTTTAGGTGGTGTACCAGAGTTGGTGATCCCTGATAATTTAAGAAGTGCGGTTAGTAAATCATGTCGTTATGAACCCGATCTTAATCCAACTTACCAACAGTTAGCTGCTCATTATAA
>NZ_NQMR01000259.1 GCF_002276045.1 Pseudoalteromonas sp. NBT06-2
CCTAAGCATAATCCCGCCCTGCATGCAATCGTATTAAATTAGGGGCTATAGCCAGGGGCGGAACATACCTTAAATAATAATCATTTCGATAATGAAATATATTTTTGAACTTTTATTAACTCTGAGGATCAGATCTTTACCTTTATTCATTAATGAACTTTTAGTGGCGTTGTTGAATAAATCAAAAACGCCCGGTAGAGCCATTACTCTTGGGTAATAATACGTTTACCGTTTAAATCAGCGACTACAAGATAAGGTTTACCCAAATCAACCGTACATAAATCAATATAGTTACCGCTAATCTGTAACCCGGTTGCACAATTATTAATTTCAAATTTTTGCGTTACTTTTCCTATTTCAGTAGTTTTAACTACCTGATCAGAATCATTTATTTTAACACTCATTTGTGCGTTAGCAAAAATACGAACATTATAAACATCTGCTTGAACAGAGGTTTGTTTTTCAAACACAGACAGTTTATAATTAGTTCCTGATAACCAAGCTACAGCAAATACATTAGAATCAGCATTTAGCTCTTGATCTAATTTAGATTCTTTTGTCTGACTATTGGAATCTCGAACACCAAAAGTCGTATTCTTTAAACTGCCGTCACTCCAAGCATGCTTGTATGGTGAGCTTATTTCATTGATTGCAACATCAGCGGCTTTATCTTTATCACTAAAGACATCTCTACTCAGGTGCTTAATTTGAACATGAAAACTTGCCATTTCATCTAATGCATTCACGAAAGTAATATTTGCTGATATGTCTTTCACAGCATCATCAATACTCTTGTCAATCTTATCCGATCCTCCACAACCTGTAACAGCAAAAACAATTGATAAAGCTAAAGTGCTACTTTTAATTTTTTTTGATAATAAAGTCATTAGTTTTTTATCCTTTAATTAATAATTTTTCATGATTAGTTAGTTTTTTTAGTAAAATATTTCCTTGCAATTAAATTGCTTGGGATATATTGCGTACTCTTAAAAATAAAGCTTGAAGAGGATCTTCCATTGCCCTAGGCATTGTTATGAGTTTTCAGCATCGTCGGTAATTTGAGACATAATATCGCTTCTTTTGCCAGTGAAACGCCACTAAGGAGTGTTGCGATAATAATTGCAAGTTTGCTGTAGTTTATAGCAGGGTCCATATTTTTCATTTTTATATCCTTGATAATATTTTAAATATTTTAAATATTTTCTATACGTAAAATACCACAATACAATGTAACGTTTCGTATTAAATTGTTAAAGTGTGTAAGAGACTTGCAGGTGAAATAGTCCGCAATTTCCAATACAAGTTAATATGATCCCTAAGTTACAATTTCATCCTCAATTGCTGAACTGGCACCAGCTGTTTTTAGCTTTAACATATCCAGTTTAAGATGTTGTATCTTATTATTAAGACAGTCTCCTTGCATCATATCGCCGTGCAGACCTGGAACTACAACCACTTCAGTGGGCGATAAAATTGTTTTTTCCCAAGCCTCCAGTATATCTGTTCTCTCCTTATCAGTGTTACCATCGGCAGCAAACAGTACTGATTTTCCCGGAATGAACATAGGTGCCAACGACCAATTACTTTTAATGAAATTCGTACCAAACTTCAACCCTATGTGGATCTGCTCTCGCTCATAATCTATCTCCTTATGCTCTTGAAGGATCAACTCAGTGACACTCGTTAGTTGTTCATCTAAGCTCTTGTACTCAAAACCTTTCTCAAGCTTATCTGTAAAACAAATACCGGATAAGATATCCTCCTTACTATTGAGTTCAATTTTAAGTACCTTTTTCAGACTGTCAGCATCAGATAATTGAGTCTCAGGAATAATCAGCATAGAATCTATAATACCGAGATAATCTATTTCATCTCTCTGCTCCAGCATCAACCCTGCAACCAGACCGGCTATATTGCCACCGGCAGACCAGCCACACAATCGATACGGACCTTTAGGTCTATGCTGTTTTATCGCTTTTTGATAGAAATGACCAAGGCCGACGAAATCATCAAAATGCAGATCATGATTGAAGTTAAAAGGTGCCTGGATACCTATCACAGGACAAATTCCCTCCAGCGCTTTAGCGATTTCTCGATAGCCATCACACCGACCACCAAACGGGTGGAACATATAAAGTGGGATCCCATCAGTGGTATTGTTCAGTTTAATAATGGATCCTTGTTCTATCGGAAGGTGATCATTCCGATAATTCACTGCAAATTCCTCAATGCTGCTGCATTCATACAAGGCTTTCAAATCACTGTCAATACCGACTTTTTTCATCTGATGTATCGCTTTAAGCATCAATAACGAGTGCGCTCCCAGCTCAAAAATATTTGCCGTTATACTGATTTTATCCGAGTCCAGTCCCAGCAACTGTGACCAAATTTGAACTAATCCCTTTTCAGTTTCAGTCGTAGCCGCAACATACTGCGCTTGCATGGCACCGCTATCTGGTGCTGGCAAGGCTTTTTTATCTATCTTGCCGTTGGGTGTTAATGGAAATTCATCTAACATTATAAAATAAGTCGGTATCATAAACTCAGGTAAGGTGGCACGAACATGATCTTGCATTTCCGTTATCAGGTTAGCATCATCCTCAGTGTCTGCTGTTACATAGGCGGTTAAATGCTTAAGACCGGGCTCATCCTCACGGGCCAGCACCACCGCACGTTTAACCGTAGAGAAAGATAACAGTTGTTGCTCAATTTCACTGAGTTCAATGCGAAAGCCCCGGATCTTCACCTGATCATCGGTACGACCAATAAACTCAATATTACAGTCCGGTAAATAACGCACAAGATCTCCAGTCTTATACAGCTGAGCAGCTGGAACATGACTAAATGGATCCGGAATAAAACGTTCTGCAGTCAGCTCAGGTTGATTAATATAACCTTTCGCAATCGCCATACCACCGACCCAAAGCTCACCAAGGGTACCAAAAGGCACAAGCTGCAGATGTTTATCTAGCACATAACAACTAATATTAGTCACAGGCTTTCCGATAGGTGGAAAATCTCCGGCTTTAGCTGTAACAACCAAACCCACAGTCGCTACATGCGTTTCAGTTGGTCCGTAGTAGTTCCACAATTTACAGTCTTGATTTTCTTGTAAAAAGGTGACCAGATCGGCCGAGAGCATTAAGGCTTCACCCGCAGTCGCAATTTCTTTAAGGCTATCCAGGCGTATCTTACGCTCATTCACCGCCTCACCTAGCCAGTTTAGAACCGCAGGTGGAATAAATAATCGCTCTATGTCGTTATCTCGCAAAATATCGGGTAATGCCATCAGGTTTTTTTTACTTTGCTCACTGATCAAAACCAAACTACTACCCGTCAGCCAGCAAGTAGTCATCTCATGGATCGACGTATCAAAACTAATAGGCGAAAACTGCAACGTACGCAAAGGAGCATGCATGCCGTCATCCAATATTTGACCCTGCACCAAATTCACCATAGTCCGGTGAGTTTGCATTACACCCTTAGGTTTACCTGTCGAACCTGAGGTATAGATCACATAGGCAAGATCATCTGGCGATAACCCCACTGGGATCGGTAAATTACCAGTTTTATGCGCAGACAACTGCTGCTGTAATGTCTCATCATCCAACTTAATTGCGGTCACAGGTTTGCCATCATATAAGGTACTTAGCTGAGAATGAGTCAGTAATAACTCCAACCCACTATTTTCCAACATATAATCCAGCCTTTCCTGAGGGTAACTCGGATCTAGAGGAGCATAAGCAGCACCCGTTTTTAGTATAGCCAGCAGGCCTGTCACCATAGCCATAGAACGAGGAATGCAAATCCCGACAATACTACCGCGCCTCACTCCCTGAGCAGATAAATAATGTGCCAGCTGATTTGCCTGCTGATTAAGCTCCCGATAACTCAGCGTTTCATCATCAAAGATCAGTGCGGTCTGATCCGGATTTTTCACTGCCTGTGCCTCAAAAAGCTGATGAATACACTGTTCAACTACATAATTTGCCGGGATTTGCGCCAACTCAGTTATCAGATGATTTTGCTCAACATCACTTAGTAACGGTAACTTCCAGACCGACTGTCCGGCCCGATCCACCATACCTTTTTGTTCTGGTCAACTCAAACCGCA
>NZ_NQMR01000026.1 GCF_002276045.1 Pseudoalteromonas sp. NBT06-2
TAATTCACCGAGAATTGCTGTTAACTAGATGTTAAGCTTTATTGCCTGATATTAAAGCTTTATAATAATATGCTAAGTCTTGTATATAGGGTTTAGATCTATATTCATATAACTTTTTCATCATATGTGCTTTAATTTCTTCATTATCTTGGTAACTCAAAGCACGATCAAAGTGTACTTTCCCTTTCTCTATTTTACCTTGTAATAATAAATATACACCGAGATCTATTCTCGCTTTAATATTATCTGGATACACTAAAATAAGTTTAGTGAGTATACAACATGCTGATTTTAAATCGTTGTGTTCTTTGTAGCATTGAGCAAGCAGATACCAAGTAGACATGTGTCTGGGTTCAATTTCGAGCGCTTTATTATATGATTTTATTGCGCGCTTATAGTTTTTAAGCGCTTGTTGTACTTGAGCTATGTTTTCCCAATGAATCGATGTTTCCTTTATGATATTGGCTTTTAATAAATAGTTTAAAGCATGCTCATAAAAACCTAATTTAAAATGTACCATAGCGACATTATTTAAATTTCTATAATCATTATTATCTTTATTTATTAATTTTTGCCCTATTCTTGAAGCTTTATAAAAATCTCCTTTTTTCCAAGCAGCATCAAAATGGGTATTTAATTTTTGTTTATTAGCGAACAGTAATCCGAACATGATGTTTTCTTGAAATCATGACTGTATTCATTTTATTTTAGTTCAAGTAAAAAATTATATTTCTATTTCATACAATATTCATAAAAATAAATTAATTTTGTAATGAAGTAACTAAGCTTGTCGTAATACTTCTTTTATTTCATCACGAGAACTAAATATATGTTGTTTAAGTATTTTCACTGCTTGTTCAGTATCTCCATTAATACAAGCATTTAAAATATCTTTATGATCCGTGCCCACTTTTATAACACCACCTAAGCTATTTATATGTACTCGCACATAGCGCTCTGCTTTAGTATTTAGAATATTTACCAGTTCTTGTGTTTGCGGTAAATCAGCGGCGGAATATAAACAAGTATGATAATCTGTATTTAAATCACACCATACTTTAGGCGCATTATTTGACTTAAGTGCATTATCTAAATTATCTAAAATACAAGAAGCCTGTTCCAACTTTTCTTTAGACAAATTAGCAATTGAGCTTGCTAATAATTGCGCTTCAAGTGTTGCCCTTAATAGAAATAGTTCATCTACTTGCTCTAAATTAAAATCAGTAACACTTGCTCCTTTATTGGCTCTAAAGGTAATTAAACCTTCTCCTTCCAATAATAAAAGCGCCTCTCTGACAGGGATTTGGCTTACATTGAGCTCTTTTGCTAACGTAGCTTGTCGTATATGCGTACCTACTGCAATTTCGCCACTGAGAATTTTTTCTCTTACGGATTCCGTGACTAACTGAGTCAAGGTTTTATACTCCATTTTTTTTACTGCTGACATTGGTTTTTCCTAAATCAGTTATAAATTACTACTTGCATCATTCAATGATAACAATTCTTTATCATTATTATTGAGATTTTTTATGCTTATGTAATATAAATCTTCATAAACTTTAACTTTTTGAGTAAAATATTTAGATTGCCAACTTTTTTTTGCCGTCACTATTACTTTTTTACCATCAATATTGATAGCAATAGGCATTTCAAAACCTTTAACATTTGATGTAAATCTATATTTAAAAATATTATCTTTTGTTTTAATTTCTAATGTAGGTAATTCATTGAAATACAAATATTGATCAAATATTTTTTCAAAATCATAATCAAAATACGCATTAAAAAAGTTTAAAACATCTGTGGTATAAAAATTTTGTTTTTTAAACTGCGTAGTATATTGCTTAACACCTGCCCACCACTTTTTATCATCATTAATAATATGTCTTAATGTATTAATAAATAATGCCCCCTTAAAATAGATATCTGATGTCGGCCAATAACTAACAGATGGGGGACCTATAAGTGGATAAGTATTTTCAACTTTACTTTTATAACCATTGATATATTTGATTGCATCTTGATAGCCAAATTGGTCTTCAACATAAACCATTTCAGCATAAGTACACCAACCTTCATGTATCCAAGAATCAGAGAAATCATTACTGGTTAAACTATTACCAAACCACTCATGTCCAGTTTCATGAATAATGATAAAATCAAACTTTAAGCTAATTCCTACACCAGTCCAATCCCTACCTATACCTCGCCCTATTCCACCTATATAACCATTTTCAAAACCATTGCCATAAGTTACGGCACTTTGATGCTCCATGCCTGAATAAGGTGACTGAATTAATTTATAACCGTCTTCAATAAAGGGGTATTCTCCAAAATATTTTTGATATGTCACCATCATAGGTTTTGCTTGTTTAAATTGTTCTTTTGCTTTTTCTAAATCTTGTTTTAATACATAATAATCTAAACTTAAGTTATCTAAGGTCTCACCAAAATGTACATAGTTACCTATATTTAGGGACACGCTATAGTTATTAATTGGGTTATGAGTACGCCATACATATTCAGTGTAACCATCGGGCAATATTCGGGTGTTTATTAAGCGACCATTTGATACATCCATTAAATCTGATGGTACAGAAATACGCATCACCATTTGATCAACTTCATCTCTTTGTTGATCTTTTGTTGGCCACCAAACCATTGAACCCGAACCTTGACAAGCTGTATTAACCCAATGTTTGCCTAAGCTATCTTTTTGAAAAATAAAACATCCAAATCGTCCAGTTGTAGCTGGATAACCCGAGTAATAAAAGTCTATTTCTTCTATTGAGTTAACTGTCAACACTTCATCAAATTTAATGTATACAGCATTGGAATTACGCGAATATTTTAAATGCTTGTTATTATGTAGTATTTTCTCTATTTTTAAGTTTTCATATAAATCAATTTGTATGGTTGAATCGTCTTTGAGCATTTTAAAACGTATTTTGTTATTTCCTGATATATATTTTTTTTCTGGGTCAACTCTTATCGATAAATCATAACTTAATAAATCGTTATTTGCTCGATATTTTGAGTATTCTCCCCAAAGGATATGCTCTTTTGTATGTACCAAAGCTTGATCTAATTTTAGTAAATTTTTGTTATATTTCAGCACAATGACAGCTGATTTTAATTTTGATAACTTTATAGTTTGTGGATCATGATACTTAGCTTTGATTTGAATTATGTCACTTAAAGTATCAGCTAAACTCACTTTTCCAAAAAAATCTGAACGATAAGCAATAAGCTGTTTAATATCATAAATCACAGCACCTTCTATCGGATCTCTATTATTAGAGCTTAATATTCTTAAATCTTGCGCCGTTGCGCTGTTTATTAGACCTATCATTAATAAAATAATTGAAATTATATTTTTATATAACATTATGTTTTAACCCTATATTTTGTATTGTTTTAATAAATGAAATTTAAGTTTTGAATGCAAAAAAACCAGCATCTAGATTTAATAAGTCGCTAAACTGCTAAATAGTGATTATTTAATTAACTCAATATGCCTGTTACAAATACAATTGAAATAGCAATGGGCGCGACAAAGCGAATTAGAAATAACCAAATTGAAAAACCAAAATCATTTAATCCTAACTCTTTTTTCATAACCGATTGTGGTAGTCGCCAACCAACAAAAATAGCAGTGAGTAAGCCACCTATAGGCAACAATATACTGGCTGATATATAATCGAAATTTTCAAAAATTGTCTTACTTTCTAAAAGACTAATAAATTCGAATGGATGAAAATCTTTAAGTACATTAAGTGATAATATTGAACTTATTCCTAATAACCAAATAGTTAAACCGCTGATTAAAGTTGCTTTTTTTCGTGTCATATTAAAGTGCTCTTTTACCCAAGCAACTACAGGTTCAAAATTACCAATACAAGACGTCAAAGCGGCTGCTATCAATAATAAGAAAAAGATCCCGCTAAATAATTGGCCTCCAGGTAAATCACTTAGTGCAATTGGTAATACTTGAAATACTAAACCGGCTCCTGCATCAGGTGACATGGCATTTGCAAAAACTAAAGGAAAAATAGCAAAGCCGGCAAGCATAGCGACAAATGTATCTGCAAATACAACTATAAAGGCGTTTTGAGGTATCGAGGATTCTTTATCTAAATATGAACCATAAGTTACCATGACTGCCATGGCGATACCGATAGAGAAAAAAGCTTGACCCAAAGCGAGTAAAAACGTCTCGGCGGTTATTTGTGTAAAGTCTGGGGTTAATAAAAACTTCACAGCAGCAGCCATATCTCCTACAAAACTTGAATAAATAACCATAATAATCATGCAACAAAATAAAGAAGGCATAAGAATACGGACCGCTTTTTCAATACCACTTTGCACACCGCGCGAATTAACATAAATTGTAATGGCAACAACAGTAGAGTGCCAAAAAATTAAGCGTATGGGATCTGACATTAAATCATCAAATATATTTTGTGATTTTGAAGCGTTTATATCTGTAAAACTACCAGTAATAGCCATAGTAAAATAATCAAGTGTCCAGCCTGTTATCACTGTATAAGTTAACATCATCATAAATACGGCCATAATAGCCATACCACCCACACTTGACCATTTAGCTGACACGTTATTTTCAACCGCCACTTGTTTAAAACTACCCATTGCTGATATGGCATTTTTAGCATTTCTTCCGATTGCCCACTCTGCCATCACCAATGGCACACCGATACATAAAGCACATGCAAGATAAACTAAAACAAAAGCTGCGCCACCATTTTCACCAACCATATATGGGAAACGCCAAATATTACCTAAGCCAACAGAAAAACCAATTGAGGCCATTAAAAAAGAGAGCCTAGATGACCAGTTTTCAATTTTTATCACCCCGGTATTTGCAGCCATTTCTAAACTCCTAAATCATTTTTAATTATTTTGTCGCTTAAAAAATACCAAATATATTTTATACCATTTATGAGTTTGGTCATTAATCAGCAAAATTAGGCTACCAGTTAACTATTTTGTGTCATCAAAGAATTTGCAATTTTTTAAATGTATAACAAACTGAATTAATTGATTTTTTATTACATAGAGTGCCAGGTTTATTTTCATAAACTGACTTGATTACCTGCGTATATTGTATACATTAATATTATATTCACCAATTCACAAAAAAATACTTGGTCAATATTTTCGAAAAAATGTAAATAAAAATAATATATAAGGATAAAACAATGATTATTCGTTATTTAAAAAAAAAGTTTGCTAGCTTAAGCTCTGGTAAAACTCGCTTTAAATTAGGCGCTATTTCAGCAGTACTAATAACAAGTTCAAGTTTTGCAGCTACCAAGGTGGGCCCACCAACAATTGAGTCTATCAACACCTTAAGTAAACCAAGTTCCCATGTTCATCAAAAGCACCTGCTTGAACAAACTCAAGCGCAAATGGCAGCAGGTGATAATATTTTACGCTATAACTATAACTGCGGGAGCAAGATATCTATCAGATCAGAATCGTATATTAATCAAATAAATTTACAAGCGGTTTGTGATGAGTTGGTGACTGAGGAAGCTAGGTTTCATAATTTAATGAAAACCAATAATCAAGCAATTGAGGGTGATAACAGTGTCACTGTTGAGGTGAATGCATTTAAAGATTATGCATCTTATCAATATAATGGGACTCAAATATTTGGTATTGATACAAACAACGGAGGTATGTATTTAGAGGGAGATCCTACTACACCAGATAATAAAGCGCGGTATATTACCTATATTACAGATGATGGTGATAGTTGGTGGATTATGAATTTGTCCCATGAATTTAATCACTACTTAGATGGTCGCTATAATATGAAAGGTAACTTTTCGACTTATATGGAAAGTTCTAATAATGTCGTTTTTTGGCTAGAAGGATCTGCGGAATATGTTGCTTGGGTCGATTGGCCTTATGACTATATTCGTACTTTAGCGGGTACTGCGGCAATGAGTTTATCTGATGTTGTTAACACAACTTATGAGCATGATACGGGCCGTATTTATCAATGGAGCTATTTAGCAGTCGCCTTTTTATTTGAAAGAAATCCTGAAGCACTTGATACAATTCTTCATAATTTTAGAACCGGTAACTACAGTGCATATAATAGTTTTATTCAAAATTTTGCTTATCAAAATAATAGTGAATGGTACGAATGGTTAGACTGTACTGCAACTTATCATGATAGTGCTAACAAAGAGTGTTGGGACCATACGCCTACAGACGGCGGTGATAACGGAGATGGAAACTCTGGTGATTTAGAAGTTGATGCATCTTGCAATACTTTTGGCCCTTATTCTGGTAGAAGCTCAACCACAACAGCTATTACTATTACAAATTTAAGTGAGCAACATTTAAAAATAAGATGGTTACAAACAGATGGCACTTTATATACTAATGTATATGACAGTGATTTTCAGCCCGGTGAAGTGTGGCAATATAATTCTTATATCGGTGATAAATGGGTTGTAACTGATAATAACGATAACTGTTTGAAGCTTGTAACGACTCAAAGCAACGGTAATTACACAGTTGGCACAAGTGATCCTGTTATTGCCGATGTAGAACTCACAAAACAAAACAATACAAGTGTCACAGATGCCAATACAGGTATCAAACAAAATTTTTACATTGAGGTGCCTACAGGCGCAACTAATGTAAGTTTTACTACTACAGGTATTAATGGTGATGCTGACTTATATGTTAATAAAGGCATTAAAGCTTCTATTAATAATAATATTTGTAAATCAGACTCTTCTGACAGTAACGAAACCTGTCTAGCAGGTAATGGAGCTGGTACTTATTATGCCCAAGTTTTTGCTTCCTCCGCTTTTTCAGGTTTAAACATCATTGCTGATTACGATTTATCTTCAGGCACATTAGAGCCCGATTCATCCTGTAGCATGGAAGGTCAAGCCTATAGTCGTAATGGTAGCCAAACTCAGTTCACAATAAATAATAATAGTGATACCTACTTAAAGATTCAGTGGTTACAAGCTGATGGCTCTCGATATAGTAAAATCTATAATGATAATTTTGCAGCTGGAGACAGCTGGACAAGAAGCAGCTATAAGGGTGACAGATGGGTTATAACCAACCAAGCAGGTCAATGTATGAAAGTGATTAGTGCACAAGCTAATGGTAACTTCAATATAATTGATGACGGCACTGGTGGCGGTGGTAATGCGACTTTAGGTTGCGCAGGTGGTATTCAAGCTTACCCAAGTAATTGGCCAAATAGCTGGTATTATCAAAGATTATGTAGCTCAGGTACTGGGATCCCAATAATTACAGCAGGTGTTGCATCTAACGCATCTCTTGAGCGAACTGCTTATTTACTCGATGGCATAATGCAGACTGTTGACATTCGTGTTGTACCAAAAATGATTGCAAATGGTTTTCGCCATGGCGTTTTGGGTCGTTACCCATATGAGTTAACCACGCAAATGCCTGAATACAGTCATTTAGACTCTGGCTTTTGGGATGAACGAGCGCGTGGATTAGGAGGCATGCCGTCTGTACCACTGGGTTCAAGTGCTGAAGAAAATGCCATGTGTTATTCAAATGATCGTTATTTAGGTGAGGATATTACTATCCATGAATATGCTCATTCATTGCATCTATTAGGCTTAGATTATGTTTTCCCTGAGTTCAGCTCCCAGCTACAATCTGCTTATTCGAATGCAAGATACTATAATTTATGGGGCTCTAGTCATTATGCAATGACTGACTATAAAGAGTATTGGGCTGAAGGAGTACAAAGTTACTTTAATGCCAATATGGGAGGAGGACCTAATACTCGCACGACATTACAAAGCCAAGATCCAACACTCTATGGTATTATTTACGGAGTTTTTGGCGATAACTCATTCTATAGAACTTGTCCTTAATTATAAATTAAGCTTAAAGTTATATTATCTAAAGGACTGATTTTAAGTCCTTTTTAATATTTATAATTAGTGTACCTATGTTATCAAATAACCATATCATAGCCTGAGTGTTCACTTGTACCCTTATAACCCTATTTCATGCCAAACATAACTCCATTCATAACATTATTAGATGCGTTCAATGTATGAAAATCATACGTTTAACACGCAGAAAGCATAAGGTATAAAGTATAAAGTATACAATAATTAAAAGTGGATAATATAATGGAAACAAAATTACTCAAAATAACGCCTCTAACCTTGTCGATTATGGTTTACATGAGTTCAAACGTATATGCAGCTCAAGAAGAACACATATTAGAAGACATCGAAATTATAAATGTAACAGGATCACGTATTTCTCGTGCTGATATTGAGGGTATAGCACCAATAGTTGCATTCTCAAAAGCAGATATAGCGGCCTCCCCCGCAACAAATATTGGCCAATTTTTACAACGTATACCTTCAGTCACTGGCCCTGCTACCTCACATGCAAGTCAATTTTCAAATGGATCATCAACCGTTACCTTGAGGGGCTTAAGTGCCCGGAACACTTTAGTTTTACTTAATGGTAGAAGATTAGGTTCATCGAGTATTGGCGGTAGTTCTGACTTAAATACAATTCCAATGTCAGCAATTAAAAGTATTGAAGTATTACAAGATGGCGCATCAGCTGTATATGGTTCAGATGCCATTGCTGGTGTAGTTAATGTGATAATGGATAATAACTTTGAAGGATTTAAAGTTAAAACAAATTACGGTATTAGTAATCAAGATGACAATATTGAAAAAGGCTTTGAACTGACATACGGTATTAAATCTGAAGACGGTAATATTTTAGTTCATTACTCACGAAATAGATCTGATGGTTATGTTATGTCTTCACGTGACATCCAGGATGATCCAGATAGACGTGGAGAAGGCGGTGTTAACTTAAGAGATCCACTTTCAAGTGAAGGGAGTACTTACAATATTAATGGAGATTGGTGGGTACTTAATGATAGCTCAGATAGATTCAATTCAATGTCAGATCTGCGACCTTATAATCATCCTTGGGATGAATCTTGGTTTCCAGGAGAGGTACCTGCAGGTGATAAAGATGGTTTTAATTATTGGTTATATGACATGGGATCTGCAGATTTAGACACTGAAAATATTTGGCTCAGTGGTACACAACACATTAATAACGATGTAGAACTCTTTTTTGAATATTTACAAAATAACCGTCAATCATTATCACGCTCACAACCTTACGCGTTTACATCAGATTTTGGTGATGCTGTTGAATATTCTCAAAATAATGATTATAACACCTTCGGTCAAAGCTTTGGTGTTGCACGTGCATTAATGGAACTAGGCCCTAGAGAAGTTAATAATATTGATTCTACAACCAGTCGTATTGTTATTGGTGCTCAAGGTTCAATTTATGATTGGAACTGGGATGTTTCCTTTAATCGCCAAAGAACAAAATCAACAAATAATCTTTTAGGTGTTTCTTATTCTCGAATACTAGCCGCCGCCGGAGATTCTGATGCATGCCGCGAACGCAATGATGGCTGTGTACCAATCGACTTAATGGGCAAGGTAGGGTCAATTACACCAGATATGCTCAACTATATTCAAAGAGATGCAAAATCAAGTTCAAAAGGTGAAATGGATTCCTGGCAATTTAATACCACAGGTGATGTATTTGATTTACCAGCAGGTACAGTACAAGTTGCTTTTGGTCTTGAGTATCGTCAAGAACATGCACAACAAGACTATGCTGCAATTGATGAAGAAGGCGATCGCATCTTTCAAGCTGGTTTAGGTGATACTAATGCCCCGACCCGCTCGATAAAAGAATTTTATAGTGAAATTAATATCCCATTAATATCGGGTGCGCCTCTAGCAGATATGTTAGAAATAGACATGGCAGCACGTTATTCTGATTACAGTGATTTTGGTACAACCACCACGCCAAAGATTGGAATTCGATGGCAACCCATAGCAGGATTATTGGTTCGCTCTTCTAGAAGTAAAGGCTTTAGAGCGCCTGGTTTTGATGAATTATATTCTGGGTTAACTGGAGGTTGGAGTTACGTGAGTGATCCATGTGCTGAAGATAATTATGCATCAAAGTCAGGTTGTCCTCAGGGATTAAATGGTCCAGCTTCTCAAGCAACAGGTGCATTTGTTTATAGTGGTGGCAACCCAGATTTGCGACCAGAAGAATCAAAAAGTTTAACAGCAGGTATCGTGTGGGCACCGAGTTCATTACCTGGGTTTAGTATTTCACTTGATATGTTTGATATAGAAAAAACCAATGTGATCCGCACTACCCGCTCAAGTAATGTTGTTAAAAGTAATGCACAAGGTGAGGCTGAATTTGAAGATTTTGTTGAGCGTCGAGAATCTGATGGTCAAATAACTGCTGTATATACGCTTTATGAAAACTCAGGTTATCAAAACATAAAAGGCTATGATACTGAAATAAAATATACATTTGATACGCAAAAATATGGCTCTTTTGACTTAAATTTAATAGCTACCCAAATGACAGATTATGATACCGGTAAAACAAAGGATACTGCTACTGAACTTGTAGGAAATTGGTATGAAGGTTCGGGCTCATATCCAGAATATAAAGCCACACTTTCTACAACATGGCAGTTAGGTAATTTTACATCTGTTTGGTCTAGCCGTTTTGTTGATGAAGTTGTTGCAGCAGATGGGGAAGGTTATTGGTTAGATGAAAATCTTAAAAACATCGATTCATATCTTCAGCATGATGCCCAGCTAGGTTATAAATTAGAGAAGTGGGATAGCATATTATCAGTTGGGATTGAAAATGTATTTGATCAAGCGCCACCTTATATAGTGGGCAGTTACCGTAATGGTTACGACGCACATACCTTCTCTTCAAGAGGTCGTTTTTACTATGCGCGATTATCAATGAATTTCTAATTTATTACAGTTATTTACCTTCAGGCATTTCCTCCTCCCTGGTTGGAGTGCCTTTTCATTAACAAAATAAAATTCCGAATAATCCTTTAAAATTCGACATGGAAAACAATTGTTTTATTAAATATTAGATTCAAGTATTAAATGCTTAATTTTCAGTTAACTCTATAAATCTCAAATAGTTTCAATTTCTACAACATCTGTTACTGGCATACTTATCAATACACTTTTACCAAAATTATCAATGGCTATCGCTATTTTTTTATTTTTAGTCGTTTCAGTTAAAACTCCTTTTCTACCAGCAAGTACTCCTTTGATGATTTGAACTTTACATCCTTTGACTAAATAAGAATCCACAGTTGTCACATCATTAAAACTAGATTCAATTTTTTCCATTAATGAAATTTGATTTTCCGGAATTGATGTTGGATATAAGCCAAATCTGACATAATCTTTTACTCCCGGTAAGTATCTTATTTTATGAATTTCATCCTGAGTATGTTTAACAAATATATAACCATTAAACAATGGTTTAAAATTATTATTTTCTTTAATTAATGGTAAATATACTTCAACTTCAATTACACCTTTCTCTTTATCAATCTCAATTCTTTGGCATACTAGCTGTTCCGATTTTATTTTAGTTTGAACTGCATACCATTTTTTATCCACAGCTGTTTTATTTACTAGTTTATGAATATCCTGGGTCACATTTGGTCCTTTGTATTTAATTCGTTATTATTTATATTGAAATCATGAAAAAGTTAGTATTATTTTTATAAATAATACTAACCGATGAAATTTATTGGCTATTAGTTGGTAGGAATAAGTCTAGTTTTTATCAATCAAATACTAAATGTTTGTCGCTCTTTTCTTGGAGATTTATCAAATACTTGCCTATAAGCAGTTGAAAAGTTAGCTGCGTTAACATAACCCACTTGAGAGGCTATCTCTTGCATTGAAATATTACTGTTACGTAACATTTCTTGTGCTTTGATCATTCTTTGCTTGCGTAACCACTTGATAACTGTAGTACCAAATTGAGCCTTAAAAGCTTTTGATAATTTATTACGATTTGTAGCCATTTTGAATGCTAATTCATTTAGTTGTATCTCCTGAGATAAGTGCTTAATTAAATACTTTTCAGTTTTTTCAGCGAGCTTATAATATTCACTATTATTCTTATTCATGACGTAATTAATTGAATTAAAATTATAATACGCAGAAATTTGGGAAAAGTTAGACTTATTAACATATTTGTAATGTAAAGCCATGCCTACTTTGTACCGGCCTCCTTGTCCTATAACTCTAAAACTTAAGTATTCATAGACACATTGTAGATATACATGTTGGCTTTTAACGTAGTAGTTCGGTAATTTAGATAACATTTCATAGGAAAGTTGATCAATATTAATTACAGTTTGATTTTTGATTTTTGAAAGCATATGAATTGGTAAGCCTTCTATATAAAACATAACATCAGGGAATTATGAAAATTTTTTATATTTCCAATCACAATATTGTTGACCATTTGAGTATAAATTGTTTTTAATCATATTATTTATCCTACTTTATATTGAGAATAGGATAAAATCAGTATAATTAACCAGTTACTAAGAAAAATTTATCTTTTCGAGTATTCTTTTGAACTATTTTATTTGATTTTTAAGAATCAAGTTAAACTCTTTAAATCTATGATATAAAAGAATCGATTACAAGAAATTGATGTGTTTTAAAATTCACCTGATACAAACATCTGAATCAGATTACTTGTAGAAGCTGAAAATTTAAAGTTATCAGCTGAGCCCTTTATTTTGTTTAAAACATGAGTTCCAAGTTCTTTACCTAGCTCAACTCCCCACTGATCAAACGAATTCACTTGCCATAAAAAACCTTGTACACACGTCTTATGTTCATATAAGGCAATTAATGCGCCAAACGATTCAGGTGAAATAGATTTCATTAATAGTGTATTAGTCGGAGTATTTCCTTTCATTACCTTGTGAACAGCCAGTGTTAATGTGCTACCAGGTGTTAATTCAGATTTTACCTGTTCGTATGATTTACCTTGCATTAAAGCTTCACTTTGCGCAAAACAATTGGCAACTAAGATTTTATGATTTTTCTCAAGATGATTACTCCCCTGTAATGCAACAATAAAATCGGCAGGGATAATTAATTTGCTTTGATGCATCAATTGCATAAAAGCATGTTGGCTATTAGTTCCCTCTTGTCCAAAAATAACTGGCGCTGTAGGCCACAACAAATCAATACCATCGGTTGAAACTGACTTTCCATTACTTTCCATATCTAGTTGTTGTAAGTATCCTGGAAATGATCGTAAATTATGAGAGTAAGGTAAAATAGCTAAATTCTGAAAATCAAAACCATTTCGATTCCATAAACCTATCAATGCCATGATGATTGGCATGTTGTGTTCAAAGTCAGCTTGTTGAAAATGTTGGTCCATTTGGTATGCACCATTTTTAAATTCGCTAAAATGTTTATTACCTATCGCTAACCCAAGAGGTAAACCTACAGCTGACCATAATGAAAAACGCCCCCCTACCCAATCCCACATAGGTAATATATGGCTATCTTGTAAGCCAAAAGATTTCACTTTTTCAACAGCTGTACTAACTGCAAACCATTGCTGTTTTATAACTCCTTCTAAAGGTAAGCGTGATATCATCCATCGCTTGACAACTTGTGCATTGATCATTGTTTCTTGTGTAGTGAAGGTTTTTGAAATTACAACAACTAACGTTGTTGATGCGTTAAGCTTCTTTAATTTATCCTCAACAGCGGCTCCATCGACACTTGCCAAAACATGTACATTTAGTCCAGTACAATGGTAAGGAGTTAGAGCACTTAATGCGACTTTAATACCATAATAAGACCCCCCTATACCAATTGTTAATACATCAGTATATTTTTCTCCTGTCGCACTTTTTATACGACCTTCTGTTATTCCCTCAATAATTTCAAACATCCGCTTTTCAGTTTTATCTACTTCATCGGCCTCTTTTCCAAGTACCTCTTGTTTTGTTTTTAATGGCGCTCTAAGTAAGGAATGTAATGCTTTTCTATTTTCGGTTACATTAACTTTATCTCCTGAAGTTAGAGATTTAATCCACTGATCTAGCCCCTTATTCTTAACCCATGCCAATAATTGCGATAATTCATATCGAGATATATTTTGTTTTGAGTAGTCCAAAAATATACCGGCAGCTTTTATTGAAAAATCTTTTGCACGCTCACTATCATCAAATAGATCACTAATTTTCCTTTGATCTGATTTTTGTTGCCTTATTAATGACTTTATAAATCTCATTTTTTTGTATGCCTCTTATTTGCTCACTCGATAAAATAATGATTACTTATACTTTTCTTTTAGATACTTTAGATCTGGGTAACCTGAAAGTATTTATTGTCTAACTCTTAGGTAAATTCCATAAATAAATTAATAAAACGATTTTTAGACAATGTAATGCGTAAGTGTTTCTTGGGGGATTAAGATAGGGTACTCAAAGTCTATACCCAAGCCACTTCAAGATGTGAGGTTCAGGACTGCTGAGCAATTCATGATCTAGGCGCATCTTTGCATTAATGGTTACTCCCTTAAAAAAAGATGGACCGGCAATATGCTCCTGCATTGCTCTAGTACCTACATCCATGCAGGCAACAACGAGCATGATTTGCTCAGAAGTCCCTGTAAGGTTGGTTTATCGTTATTGATTTTGAAAAGGGAATACCATGTTCTTCAATCAATGCCTTGCCTAAAGCATTTCTAATTCCAACTGAATCCTGCATCTTGAAGTGGTTTGGGTATATAACCAAGATTTGTTAAATGTGATGAATAAAACTGGTTATAGCAATACGAGTAAGTTAGTGATCAAATTTTAATAATGATAAATTTTCAAGAACAAGGCGCTTGATTGAGTAATAGCTAGCTACTAGAACACCGAACAGTTTAAAATATAGTCACCAGCGAGAGCCAAAATTTTCGTAGACTAGAAAATTTTTGTAGGTCTAGTTATTCTCCATCAAGAAAATTTAACGCAGTATACGGAAATTTTAGCCTCGCCCGCAGGGAATGACCAAAAATCACACATGCTACGTTGTATCAGCTCGAAATAGCCCACTATTCCATTCACTAATACGCCTTACCTGTGTGATTTCTGGACCATTCTGGTGTTCATATTTTAAACTAATCGGTACTCTAGGATTGAAAGCAACGATGTTATTGGAATATTTAGTTCATTTAAAGTGAGCACTTATTTATTCGTATTGGTATTAATCACACGTTTATTATAATGCATGTATTGAGTGTTTAATCTCCAGGTTCACAAGTTGTTTGAAATTCTAGAGATTAGAAACTCAATTACTAAGCGAATTAATTTTTAAAATATTGTCTATATCTAAAAAAGGCTTATTTAAGTGTTTATATAACAAACTTTGTAAAATAACACCATTACTATGAGCACTTAACTCTTTGATTATTTGACCTAAATAAGTTTTCCCACTATAAAACCCAAAGTCATCACTTTGTAATTCTTTTACATCATCCATCATACTCTGACTATAATTATCTGAAAAAACCGCATCAAACATAAATATGCCGTGTGTACTAAATCCTGATAATTGAGAATAAGGAGCGCCATCATTTCCGGTGACTTGCCAAAAACCGAACTCATCAAAAATACTATGATATACAAACCAAGGAAACTGGTTTAAATTCATTTCTGTTTGTGCCACATGCTTATTTATTTCTACGCTATGAAGTTTTTGCACTTCATAAATATTTTGAGTAAATAGTTGAAAATCACTATTAATAAGTGACAATTCCATTGAAGCTAGTAAAAAAGGGTCTGACACTAAGTGAGATCCAGATCTGCTATCAACCGGTACATCTATTTGGTAACGTTTTTTAAAAATAATGGTGTCATAATTAAGTGAGTTATCAACAGACTCCCCCCATAATTTATAACCCATAGCCGCATACTGTTCATAACCAAATCGACCTTCTATAAATAGAGTTTCCTCACTACCATCATAATAACTACCGGTTAACTCTTCATTTTGTAGCGCCCTAATGAAGTTTAGACGATTAATAAAATGTTTAATTGTAGCTTTATAAGCTGGATACCATTGTTCCATAATTTTTAGCCAAATAAGTAACCTACCTGTACCTACTGTTGTCCATCCTGAGCCATTAGAGGAAACTTGGTTATCAGTATCTATTAAAGATAATGTAGTCGTACCATATTGGCGATTTGGTAATTCATCATTATATAGAGGCATCGCGTTAAGACTTGATAATAATTTTGTTGCTCTAACATCAAACTCAATTTTAGAAATTACCCCTAACCTTTGAACAGAGATTAATGCTCCAATATAGCTTCCTATAGACCACATAGAGCTATAGGAATATTGGTGTGTATCAAATACAAAACCTGTTTTATTATCAGTATTATGTTTAAAATACTGCCATGCTTTATGAGCTGTATTTCTATCATGTAAATTGATTATCGAATTTAATGTTTCTATTCCTCTATAGCCAGTCATTTTATTCGGCACTTTATTATTTTTTATTTCTACGGATTGAGTGCCCTCAATGTGTTGCACTGCATTAGTAATTTTTAGTTCATGAAACTGTACAGGTTGATCTAATAAAGTAACTTGGATTTTTTCATCTACCTCTGCTTCTTTTGATATTTTTTGTTGTTCAAACTCAACAGAATGACGAACTCCTCTAGAAGTTGCATTTTCAACATAGTCATTTTTTAAAACTTTATCTTCAGTATCTGATATAATAGAAGGTCTTGGTATATAGCTTCGCTGTGGTAATTGATTAAAACTTGGCAACTCCTTTTTTTGACTATGATCAATTGCCAGTCCAGGCTTGGGCCCTTGATAATCACTGATGGAAAGAACATCTTCTAGCTCAAACATCAATAAAGTACTTTCTTGATTAAGTTTTTCTAAAGCTGACAAACCAGTTTTCATTTGAACTGACGCTTGATTAAGCGAGTTAAGCTCTTCTTCATAGGTCCTTTTTATTTGCTTTGAAAACTCTTGCCAACTTATATTACTTTCAAGTAAATAAGTTTGTCCAGTTGCCCACGCTTGATATGCTAATTTATCATCATTTTTTTCATAAGAAAAAGTCGCTAAAATTTGTGCTAATGCCGCCATTCTGAGTTGTTGTTGATTTCTTTTTTTATTTAGAAAAATAAAGCTATTTTGCTGCCAAATTTGAGCTGCTTGAGAAAATTTATCCAATTTGTACAATAACCATCCTTGACGTAATTCACTTACATCAGGCATAGCTGCATTCAAATTAAAACTAAATAAAACCAAAATATATATTACCAGTTTACACTCTATTTTTATTCGAATATCCATAATCAATCCTCACTTTAGTTTTTAGAACTGAAAGATCCATTTACAATGGTAAAATCTATCTTTTGTGTTTTTAATTTTTGAAGTAGGTTATTTCTTTTTATAAAGTGCAGGAAAACATTTTCCTGGGTGTTTAAAAGCATCATGCATACGAATTTTACTATATTGACTCAATTTACTGTTATCAAATAGCTTACCTTTAGTTTTATATAATAAAGCTTCAAGCACCGTTGCATTAGTTGACGATGAGATTGCAACTTCATACCCACCAGTTTGTTCATAGCGGCCTTCAAACCAACCTCGCTTTACATCATATAACTCTTCAATCACTAACATTAATTTTGATGTATACTCTGTATCCCATAAGATATGCATGGCCAATGCTGCTTTTACTGACACTAATGATTTGTTATTAAATGTTTTACTCGCATCGCTAATCGTATTCCAAGCATAGCCGTTAGCAAAAATACTGTCATAAAGAAAATATGGGGGTTGATCCAAAATGTGCTCGGTACGGGCAGTATAAATTTTCTCATTTTTGTAACGTAATTCTTGTACTTTATAAACTTGATTAGCAATTTCATAATATATTTTATTGGTATTATTTGAATCTAAAGAGTATGTATCATCGATATGATCCCAATTAAACTCAATACCCATTAAAGCAAAAGGTAAAGTTAAAATGGGAGTGAGTACTTTATCTTCACGGTGATCTCTCGCATCATGATAAATATCGACACCATATATAGTAATAGTTTCAACCGGATCTATCGATTCTGCTTTTACTGGTTCAAAGCCCCATGCTTTAAACCCTAAAGCAGCATATTCTTCATATCCAAGTCTCCCTTCTTGACTAAGTGACATCTTATTCTTATAAAACACTCCAGTGTATAAACTCCCTTCATCATCAATGACATCACAAAAATTCCACCTGAATACAGCTTTATCAATATATTCATGAAATTCAGGGTATTGTTGAGATACAATTTTCAACCAAATCAACAGCCTACCTATATCTATTGCAGACCAACCTATTTCAGCTTGCTTTCCCTGATAATTAATCATTTTACCTGTAGTCGTATCATAAACTTTATTTGGTAAACGGCCCTTAAATAATGGCATACGATTTAAAAAGTGTAATAATTCACTAATACGCTGATCAAACTGTTTTTTATCGATAAGTTGTAGTTGTCTAGCAGCTACCATCGCAGCTAAGTAATCCGCAATACTGCTCATTGTCGCACTTGGATAACCATCTATAGAATTTGCTAAACCTGTTTTGACATAGCTATTATTTTCAAAGTATTTCCATGCTACTTTTGCCCATAACTGTTCTTTTTCGCTCAAGGGACCATATTGCCCCTGCCGAAATAAAGCTGAATGAGAAAATGTTGTAATACCTGTATCGAATGTTCTTACAATTACACCGCAACCTGAAATACAAAATAAAAAAATAATTCCTATCGTTTTCCTGGAAAGCACTTACTAGACCCCGCAAACTCATTAAGAATATGATAATCCCATTTTGAAGGGCTTTTAAAATTAAACTGTAATAGCTTTCCTTGCTCTTTATAAAGGAGTACTTCTAAAATAATACCGTTATTGTTTGCTGTAAATGTATTTATAAGGCCAGTTCCATTTTCAAATCGACCTTCATAAAAGCCTTTTTTTTCGTCATATAAATCTGAAACTGCATCAAAAAGCAAATCAGTATATTCGGTTTTCCATAACCCCCACATACCAATAGCTCCTTTTAAAGCGATTGCAGCATATTTTGGTACATATTTACCAGATTCTGTGATTGTGTTCCATGCATAACCATCAGTATATATAGTGTCATAAACAAAATAAGGACTTGAGGCAAGCTGATGTTCAGTTCTCGCAGTTAAAATACCAGTATGTAAATATCTCGCCTCTTGAACATCATAAATACGTTGTGCAAATTCAGCCATCCAAGGAATAGTATGAATATTATCACTTGAAGTTTTATCTTCAGGCAAATCCCAATTTAACTCAATTCCGTCTAATACATAGCTTTCAGCTACCACATAATTATGTGCTTTTAATGATCGCGGATCTCTTGAATCATATGGGATTTGGTGACCAAATAAGTTGATTATTTCATATGGCTCAGGTTTTGAAGCCCTTTCTGTGTGAAATCCCCATAGAGCAAACCCTTTGGCTGCATATTCTTCATAGCCCAACCTGCCTTCTTGTACATACTTCGTTTTCACGCCCTTCTTTCCATGCGCTCCATATAGCATCCCATGCTCATTAATTATATGGCAGTAGTTCCAACGTAGTAATACTGAATCAATTAGATCTCCATATTCAGCATACCTTTCTTTTATAATTTTCATCCAAATCAAAAATCGCCCGATATCAAGAGCCGAGTAACCAATTTCACCAGGCTTATTTGTATAATCTACTTTTTTAGCTGTTTTTGTATGATATACCTTATTTGGTACTTCATTACGATATAAAGAAATATTATTAAATGTCTTCAATAATGCTGTTATTCTTTCATCAAATGTTTTCTTTTCAATAATGCCCAACTCTCTTACTGCAACCAATGCTCCTAAGTAAGAGGCTGTATCCCATAAGGTTGTTGAAGGATAATTATTTACAGCATTTACAAGGCCTGTTTTTTTATGGTAATTATTTTGAAAATAACGCCATGCAATTTTAGCCATAGCCAATTCTTTTTCTGTTAACCTCCCACTTCGCCCTGGTTGAGTACCTTTAGATCTTACGGGAGATTCTTGCAAAACAATAGGTTCACCATAATAAAGTAATGTATTCGTTTCTGAACAACCTAGGATGATAAGAGAACCTAAAATCAATACTCTATTAGTTATTTTTAATCGCATTACGGGATCCCTTTTAATTTGTCTAATGGGCCTAGAATGCCCCAGATTTAATATTTGGTTTTAGTTAAAAAAGAGTAATATATTCATATTACTTTTTGGAAATGCAGGTTTAAAATATTGGATATAATACCGCTTTGATAACGATGGCGTTATCAAAAAAATTATGTGTTATTTTGATGCTGACAAGATTTTATTGCGCTTTTCTGAGTGAGTAATATTTAATAACGGACCTTTGGCTTTATAATGCAGGCTTTCTAAAATTATGGCATTAGAATTTGCTGTTATCGCAGTATTTGCCCGGCCATCAGATTCATAAATACCAGACTGCCATCCTGTATTTTCTACATAATTCTCATCTATATATTCAATCAGTTTTTTTGTATACTCTGTGTTATAGAGCATATGCCAACCAAAAGCCGCTTTAGTACTAACTGTTCTAAATAAGCTTGCATCTTCACCTGTATCAGTAATTGTATTCCATGCCTTACCATTACTAAAAACAGTGTTATAAACAAAATAGGGCGCTTGATCTATATTATCTTCACTAACAGCAGTAAAAATCCCTTGCAGCTTATATCTATTTTCTTGTGCTTGATACACTCGATATGTGAACTCTCTAGAAATTTCGTTACCACCGAATTCAATTGCATCCAAAATATATGATTCACTGACAACATAGTTGTGTGCCTCATAAATTTCAGGGATTCGACTATCAGTTGGAATATCAACACCAGCAATATTTTCATACTGCAAATAATCATGATATAAAAGTGCTTTGGAAACATCTAAGCCAGATAGCGAAAGCGATTTTGCGGCATATTCTTCATAACCGATTCTACCTTCTTGAACATACTTTGTTTGTCCTTCATTATCTATCGTTGCACCCATTAAAACCCCCTCATTAACCATTGCTTTTAAATCCCATTGATTAATAATATTATTCACTAAAGGAGTATATTCTGGGTAATTCCAAACCAATATATTAAATGGAACAAATAATCGGCCTATATCGATAGCTGACCAACCAATACCTTTTACTGTAATATTGTTGTTGTAATCAACCATTGTTAATGTTTTAGCGTTATATGACTTATTTGGCAACTGACCATCGTATAATTCTATTTTAGCAAGTGATTTTAATACTAAAGTCATACGTTTTTTAAACTCTGTCACCTCTATTATTTCTAATCTATATGCTGAAATAAGACCTAACATATATGAAGCGATATCCCACATAGTTGCAGCAGGATAATTATTTACCGAATTGACTAATCCTGTTTCTTCGTGTGTATTATTTTCAAAATATTGCCATGCAATTTTGGCCCATTTTAACTCTTGAGTAGATAATGGTTCATGAATAACATTCGGTATATTAGGGTTAAGTTTAATTTCAAATGTTTTTTTTGATATATCAAAGTTTTCAAGATAAATAACAAGGTAGAATGTAGAACATAACCCTAATAAAAAAACAATATGATGTCGTGCTGTTAGTAATCCATCTTTAAAAGTCATTAATCATTAGCTCCTATTTCATCACTAGGTTGCCAATTAGCAGCTTTTATTATACCGAACATGGCTAACATATTAATACTCGCCCAAAAAGTATTTGTTACAATTGCATTAACAGAATAACCCATTGAATTTTCCCATAATAAAAAGTTTGAAATAGAAAATAATATTGCAAATAAGCTTAATCCAACAACCGTTATTTGTGGCCAAACTAAATGATAAAATTGCCCCTCTTGTCGATCTTTAGGTGTTGTCGGAAAAGCAACCTTATTCCCTTTGAGCACGGTAAAAATAGCTTTAAGATTGATTGAAAAAAAAGATATAAAAGATGCCTTTGATGAATAACCTGCAATCCCCCAAACCCCCACCATCAATGCAAGTTCATTCAAAATTAAAAAAGGAATAATATGCTTATAGAACTCGATAGAATACGCTGAAACAGGAGCCACAGCCGTTAACATATAAACAATTGGAGCCAAGATAAAAATCACGTTCCATAAAGTACCAAAATATGACCATATCGTAGCGGCATACATCATTTTTTGAGCGATTGTCATTCCTCTTTTAAATAGAGGATTATCATTAAATGCAATGTCTATTGTACCTCCTGCATATTTAAAGCGCTGAACAATCCAAGAATGCAGATCCTGAGGTGATAGCATTTTAGATTCAATTTCAGGATGTAAAACAGATTTCCATTTTCTAGTATTATCTCCATGTAAACTCATAGAAGTGTATATATCTTCAGAAACATGAAATTTGTATGGTGTAAGCTCAGTATCTTGAACTAAAGAACTTTGTATTGTGTCATTAACGTATACATCAATCGATTTCTCTTTGGTTCTTTTTTTTAATGTTCGTATATCATCTTTTTGTGCCATCAAAACTTCATTACTAAATGTAAACAATGCAGATTGCATGACACTATCTCGTCGGTGAATTGAACCTGCTCCACAACAAAAAGATGCATTGGCCCAATTTCTTCTTCTTTGTATAACATCGTAAAAAATTTGAGGATCATTAATAAATGGGTCGGCACCAACAACAACCTTTCCAATTAGTCTTTGAACACCTAAAGCTAAATATTTACCTAAAATACCATATCGATTTCGCCAATGGATATCTAAAGGTTTTCCTTCTGGTAAATCAAAAAACCACTGAGGAGTTTGAACCCAAGCCATATCAAAGTCAGTAAAATATCCTAAAGTATTTTCTAAAATAGTTGGGAATGGTCTGGTATCGGCATCACAAATTAGAATAAAATCACCAGAAGTCTGCCCCATTGCATTACGTAAATTTCCTGCTTTATAGCCAATGTTATTCGATCTTGTGATATAACCTATCTCCAACTTATCAGCTAAATTTTTCATCGAATCTCGCTGGCCATCATCAAGTAAATAAATATTGATTGATATATTGTGAGGATAATAAATATTTTTGGCGTCAAGTAAACTTAGTTCAACTAATTCAGGCTTTTCATCAAAACTTGGAAAAAAAATATCCACTGATATTTCTCTATCAAAATCATCTACTTTTGGTGATACATCACTCAACATATTTGGAGGCTTACTGGGCTTTGTATCTTTAATTTTCCATAAATTAAAAGTAAATAACACTAAACCAATATAAGCCAAACTTTCAGCAATAACTAAAGGATAAGAAAACCATAATGCGTCAAAATTAAGTGAGCCAGTCCAACGCCAGTAAATATACCAAGCTCCGATACCTAAATTTATAACTGCCAAAAATTGCCATAACAACTCTCGAGATAAAGAATATGGGATTGGTTTGGGTGGTACACGATGTTCAAATTTATCAAAATAAAAAGCCATATACTTTTATTCCTCAATACTAAAAACGGATAACTGAATAAGAAGCGTAATCAATGAAGCATTGTAATCAATCGCGTATTCATTCACTGCATATGATTTTTCATTATCAACATAACTTAAAATTCCTTTATTTTTTGGGGCTATTTTTGCTTGAGCCAAAGAATTTGGACCACCAACCAAAAGTCCTGGAATTTCAATATTTTCTGCTCTTGCCCAAATATGATTAATATGCTTCACAGCTCTCTCACCAATCCCAGTCACAAAACTAAGACTAAAAGGGTTGCTTCCAAGTAGATAATCAGCTTGTGCAACAGCAGCATCAAAATATTTTTTTTCACCATTTAATTGATAGGCCATAAGTAGCAATATCCCCTCTTCTGCAGCTATTTTATTTGAACCCCAAATAAACTTTTGATTTGCTAAAGCATAATCTGATTTATCATAACGAGATAAAGCAATGGCTGCTCTTGTTAAAATTTGATGCTTGAAAATAGTACAATATTGAAGGCTTTGAGCTTGGCATAGTTGTGTAATTAAATTCCATTTACCAAGTAAAGATGGGTCTTTCCATTCGAATATATTGACTGGTAGCTCAATATTTTTATTTATGTATTGTAAATATATTTTATTTTTGGTTGTTATATAAAGCTCTGCTGCTGCCCAAAATCTGTCGTCGTTATCATGTAAGAGTGAAGCTTCTGTATCGACATTATTTGATTTGTAAGGTCCAGAACCACTATCATCTGACTTGTTCCAATCTATATAATATGATTGTTCTTGTTCCAAATACTGCCATGCTTTTTGCGCTGCGTTAAAATATGTTTCAGCTTTTACACGATCAAATTTAATCCAGATTCGAGCAGCTAGAGCCATAGTTGCAGCAAATTTAGCTGTATCTTCTGTACTAATTCCATACACATATCTAGTTTGTACATCCTCAACAGGAGACATTAAACTCGGCCAATTTTTTCCTGCTACTTTTCTAAAAACACTTCCATTTACATACTGCATAGTCAAAAGCCAATCTAAACCATACTGCATTTCTACCAAAACATCAGGTAATATACCCTCTGGTTTATTAAGTGATAAATCGATCTTCTGCAATATATCAGGATGATCCTGATAACTTGATAACACTCTTCCTAATGAAACCGTTGTTGTTGCAACATATTTACCGAAATCTCCAGCATCATGCCAACCACCCACGGCAGAAAATGAAGAATAATTCTTAATATCTACCCCATATAATGCTCTAGATAAGACAGCATCTTTCAAATGACAAGCTTTATGATTAATTTTAAACAATTCATCGTTAATGCTCTGACCACATCGTTGATAATAAAATGAGCGTAATAACTGAGTTATAGTTTCAGAATAAATAACTTGATTAATTTTGAATTTGGGTGAACGAATATTGTTGATCAAAAGAATATATTCTCCAGGCTCTTGTATTTGACTAAAATCTATTTTAGCCGTCGCCGACAGTTCCGAGTTATTAAAGTGCAGAGGTTTAATTTTTAATTGCGTTACTTTTTGCGTATCGAGATTAACCAGTTTTATAGTTTTATTGAATTTAAAATGAGTTATATACGCTATTTTTGGCCCAAAGATAAAATAGCCAACTTGATTAACACTGAAATATGTTTCTTCTTTTGTTATATCGAGGTCCTGTAACACTGGCAATTTGTTTAAAAAAAAGACGCCATATGCTCCTATTAAAATAAATAATGATGTTAATAATTTAGCTATCATCGACCTTCCATTTATGTTCATTACTGGCAACAACTTTCTCTTTATTATCTAATATGATCCAGTTAATTTGATATTCACCAGGTCCAACGTCATTAATTTTAATGTCTGTAACTTTTTTAACCGAACTTGGCTTTATACTACTTTCAAATATCTGTTCTGATACTTGTAGGCCATTTTTAAATAATTGATACTTCAATTTATAACTCTCGAAACTTTTTGGATAATCATTTACAACCCATAAGGAAAAATTAATGGTGCAACAAAGTGACTCTTGTTTTGGTATATATTCAATACTCGGTAATAGAGGTTGATAAGCTTTTTGTAATGCATAATAAGCCGGTTTAGGTTGTCTTAAATAATCAACAATCCCCCAATTGATAGAAGCCCAATTTTCAACAAACATAAATTGGAATATTGCATTAACTGGTGCCATTTTTTGTCGACGATAAGATTCTGCTGCTAATGCTGTTAGTGCGAATTGATATTGCTGCGAATTATTAATTAAAGATTCTATATCAATACCTTTTTCAACTTTAGCAATTTTAAATGTTTGTGAAGGTTGGAAGTTATGATACTCCCAGATACCCCATTGTTCTTTATTTACAGGCCACAGGTTTTCCTTACCGACTATTTTCTTTAATGTCGCTTTATCTGGTAATGCCTGAGCACCAAATTCAGTGATCCAACGTTGATTGGTTGGTTTCAAATAATCAGTCCATTCTCCACTATACCAACCAAACCATGGATGTTCTGAAGTTAAAGAGCTTTTATGGCTATATCTAGATTGATCTAAAGATTTTAATGTTTGGAATACTTTATTATCTAGTTCTAAATTTTGATTTTTATCATAATCTGCATATTTATATTTCATCCAGCTTGCATCCCATGGAGGCTCATTGTGAGCACTCCATACTAAAATTGATGGGTGGTTATAAAATTGCTCAACCATTTCTTTTGCTTGGAATTGGGCATTTGAAATAAATTCAGGTGAATCTATATAACCCCATTGCAAAGGAAAATCTTGCCATATCACCATACCCAACTCATCCGCAAGTTTATAAAATCGATCTGGTAATACATGGGCATGAACTCTGATTGCATTAATATTAGCTTCTTTCATTAGTATTAAATCGGCAAGAAACTGTTTCTCACTCACATCTGAAAGCCATTGCCACGCGATATAGTTTGTTCCTCTGACGAAAAGTGGTTTGCCATTTATATTCCAAACTCCTGCGGGCTCTTCTATGCTAAACTCCCTAAAGCCCACTTTAGTTTTTTGCTCAGAATAAATCGTATTTTCATTTTTAAGTACAATTTTTAACTGATATAAATGTGGCTTCCCATGTTCCCATGGTGACCAAAGTTTTCTTTGCTTTTCCGGGAGTTTTACTTTGATGAGTTGATTTCCCTTATACAACTTGACATCTTTATGATATTTTTCGACTAATTCACCTTTAAAATATAAACTGTACTCTAAAGTAGTACTGAGATTATTTTTAGATAATACTGAAACCTCTAAGTCTGCTTTAGTTAATCCATTTGATAATATGTTTGGTGTGAATTTAAATTTCTTAATACTGTAATTAACATTCGTTTCCAACCATACTGATTGCCATATCCCTCCTGTATTTTTTTCTTGTCCTCGCTCAGACCATGCACCTCCAGGCCTAGTATCATGATGCCCTAAAACCCCTTTAATATACTGCTTATGTAAAGACCAAGACTGACCCGCTTTTTCTTGCGGACTGTTTACTTTAACAACTAATAAATTTTCACCTTCATGTAAATAATTTGAAACATTCAAACGAAATGATTGAAAATATCCTTCGTGAAAACCAACATAATTGCCATTTACCCAAACATCCGCAAAATAATCAATGCCATCAAAAATTAATTGATAAAGCTTCTTGGAGCTGTGAAGATTGTTTATATTAAAAGTTGTTTTATACCAAGCAACACCACTATGTTCATAGCCTTGACTAAACCAGTTGCTCGGTACCTTTATTGGTTTAAACTTTGTAAAATCGGAATGCTCATCGTAATAATTTGAAGAAGCACTGTTTGATGGATAAAATAACCAATTTTTATCAAGTTCAACACGTAGAGGTTTATCATGTTTATTTTCTAAATTTTGACAAATTGATAAATTACATATTTTATCAGTAAGATAGGTTAAGCTTTTACACCCTGTGATATTACTTATAATGAAAACTAAACAAAAAATTAAAATATATGAATTAAATTCCTGAAGAAAGTTAAGGTAAATTCTTAACCATTTTGAAATAATTACGCTTAAATTCCGTCCAATAAAACATGTCATCCATAATCCCCCTCACTAATTGAAGCCCACGCCCACTTTCTTTCCAGGTAGCAATATTATTTTTATCAAGCATATTCCAATCCTCCTCCGAAAAAAGAGCACCTTGTAGCATTGTTATGCCATTATCAGAAATAATTAGTACAATTTTTTCTCGGAAAAGTAATAACTTAAATGTAATTTTTAAATCATTTCTATTTTCATAAGCATGCTCAACAACATTATTCCCAATTTCAGCAATACATAACTCGATATCACCGAGACATGCTTGTGTAATGTTCTCAGCTTTAACCATAGCAACAATCGTTTGAGCTACTAAAGCGACGCTGCTATAACTGCTAGAAATAGTTAATTCTATTTTTTTAACTAACATATGCTCATACTTGAAACCTATTATTTCAAAACGATCTTTCAATATTAGCAACAGCAAGTGATGCTCTATACAAATCATTTTCTGAAGTATGAGTCAAAAAATGATTTCGACTGTCATTTATTGCCCAATCAACTTGCCAATTTTGTAACTCAACATACTCTCCACCATGATCAATACAGTACTCACCAAATATAACTTTATCTTTTAAATTAACAACTTCTGAAATCCATGTATAGTCATCTATAGAGCACCGTTCTAAAATAGCACCTTGTTCGATAACACAATAAGCACCTATCGTGACAGGACCAATTATCGTGACTCCTTTTTTTATTATTGTTCCGCTACCTATATACACGGGACCTTGGATATTGACTTCTGAAAGATCAATATCAACATTAAGACCACACCAAATATTTTCAGTAACTTGTTTTCCAGGAATCGGGTAGCCAACAATTTTTTTTGTTAAAATATCAGATGTTGTTCGCCAAATATCTTTTATTCCTCCAACATCAGCCCATTGAAAATCAATATCGACACCGTAAAATGGAACATTCAATTTAGCCAACTTTGGAAATAGTTCACTTCCTATATCGTACGCTTTATCTATCGGTATATAATCGAAAATTTCAGGTTCAAATATATATATACCAGTATTTATTGTGGTCGAAATAGCTTGAGATATTTTGGGTTTTTCTTGAAACTCTAATATTTGACCAAATTCATTTCTTCTAACAACACCATATTTATGAACTTCCGATAAAGGGACATCTTGTAAAATAATAGTTGCAATCCCCTCTTTTTCTTTATGTGACTCAAACGCTTTTTGAATATCTAAATCAACCCATGCATCTCCGCAAACAACAATAAAAGTATCATCAAAAAATTGTGTTGATTGTTGAATCTTTTTCATTCCACCAGCGGATCCCAAAGCATTTGATATAAGTTGCTTGTCCTTCATATAACCTTCATATGAATAGAGCAAATTCACTCCAAATTGATTACCATCACGAAAGTAATTTTCAATTTCACTTCCCATATAGCTGGTGTTTACTGCTATTTCCTCAATACCAAACTTTTTAAAATGCAAAAGTAAAGATTCCATAATTGGAGTTCTCAAAATAGGTATCATTGGCTTAGGTATTGTTTTAGTTATTGGCCAAACCCTGGTACCTTTACCTGCTGCTAATATCATTGCTTTCATCATTATAATTGTTCCTTTTAAGCTATCTCAGCCAAAACATCACTCAATTCACCATAATGTGTAAACAATCTATCCATTCTAGTTAAAGTAAATAAACCCAGAACATTTGCTTGAGCACCCACTATTACGATTTCACCATTTACAACCATATTTTTTAAACAAAATATTAATGCTCCCAGTCCACTACTATCCATAAATTTAACACTCGATAAATCAAGCACTACTTTTGAAAATTGGGACTTTACAACATTTGAAAAATATTCCTTAAAATCAGGAGTTGAACTTGCGTCCAACCTAGGATGATCTATTGATATAAGTAGTATTGACTGATTTATCTTTTTATTAGAAAAATTCATAATTTTCTCCTTCACCGTTCCATTGAAACGCAGTTATTGTGACATCATCATTAAGTTTTTCATTTTCAGTCCAACTTACGACTTGCTGATAAATATATTTAAGTAAGTCTTTAATAGATAAACTTCTTTTGTCCTTGATCAGTTCACATATTCGTTCATACCCATACATTTCTCCTGATACATCTAGTGCTTCTGTTAATCCGTCTGAAAACATAAATAAGCGATCAGATTTTTTCATATTAAATGATTGCTCTTCAAACTCAGCAGTTTCTATAACACCAACTGGAAAGCCGCCATCACCAATAACATTTGTTAGTTTTGTTTCGTTATTGAAATGAATAAGATGAGGGTGACCTGCCTGACAGAACTTTACTTGCCCTGTCTTTGTATTTAACAAACCATAAATCATCGTGAAATATAGATCTGATTTTAAATTTAAAGCATTACTTTGATTAATTGCTTTAACTGTTGAGTGAGTCGGTCTAATTCTCAAATCATTATTTGAATCAAGTAAAAATAATGACTCTGAGGCTAAATGTGTTTTTAATAGCTCATTGCCAAGTGAAAATGAAAATAATGCCGAAGATACACCATGCCCTGAAACATCAATTTGATAAAATGAAAAAACATCTTTATTTATATATCTATATCCATAAAAATCACCTCCCATAAATTGGCAAGGCGTATGAAAAGATGACACCTCTAAGCCATTCGTTATCATGTCTGTTTCTGGTAAGATTGAACGATGTAATTTTGCAGCGCTGCTGAGCTCTAAATTAACACGATCTAACTCTTGGACTAATTGATTATTTTCGGCTCTTAATTCATTTTCTAATTTCAAAAAACGAATACCTGAACGCACTCTTGTAAAAACATCACTATTACCCAAAGGCATTTTAATATAATCATCAGCACCAAATTTACCTTGTATAACTAATGAGTTTTCATGTTCAAAATTGGTTATTAATATGAAATATATATTTTTTAGTTTTTTCGTTTTCTTAGTTTGTAAAATCAATTCGGAACTACACATATCTGGCATAGTTAATTCACAAATAACAATAGCGAGATCATTATTTTTATCTAGAAATTTAATAGCCTCATTAGCAGAAGAAAAAAGGTACAATTGAGAGCTTGATTTTTTAAAAATTTGTTGGAATTGTTTTCGGATAAAAATTTCATTGACGACGACTACCAATTTAGTTTCTTTTAAATCATACAAACTAAAGTTTCCTCTCTTTTTTTTGAGCAAATAACCATTGTATTGCGTCTGAATCTAAATAAGCTTTGTCCCAAACGTTATGCCAACTTTCAACAAATTCTTTATAAACGACCTGCGCATTCTCTAATTTTAAATATTGATACATTTTTCTAGACTCTGTAACAGGTACCACATCATCTTTAGTTCCATGTACTATCCATGTTGGAATATGTGATACCGCTTTTGCAGTCATTAAATAAAGTTTGTCTCCATGGTATTTAGAAGAAATACTGCCAATTGATGGCTTATGCCCTCCTCCAGGCTTAACCCTAGCTGCAATAACAAATAGCGCACTCCATTTATTTGGGTATTTACTGGCAAACTCCCAAACACCGAATCCCCCCATTGAAATCCCTGTCAAATATATTCTTTTAGGATCTATAGCGTATTGGGTAATAACTTTGGCCAAACTAGCCAAAGCGATTTGCTCACAAAGTTTTGAAGACCACCACTTCTTTGATGGGCATTGAGGAAATACCGTGATTGCAGGATATAAAGCTGACTGTTTTCTTATTACTGCTCCTAGACCAACTTTCGTAGGTAATAAAGTATTATTTCCACGTTCACCTGCACCATGAAGAAATAAGATAACAGGCCATTCTCTCTTTTTTTTATAACCTTCAGGAATATGTACTTGATAATCATATTTATCTCCATTTATAGAGAGTTTGCTATACCTAAAACCAAAATCTTCCTGCTTTTGCTCCGCACTAATACACTGCGGAATACTGAGAATATAAATACAACTAATAAAAAATTTAACGAGGTACATATTTAAATAAAACCTTCTTTTTTACCATTACCCACAACCCAAAAATACAGCTTGCATGTAGCAAAGTATTAAACCAAATAGAACTTGCTTGGAAAGTTGGCTTCACATCTGAAAATTGTGTTATAGCCTCAACCATTACAATAAATAACAAATGCATAATAAACACATATAAACTTGCCTGACCTAATGGGATTAATAGCCAACCAAAAATGATTTTAATTGGTCTCCAAAAGTAAGTTAAACACCAATATATAAAGGTCAAAAAGCATGCGTAATTTACCAATCGCAAAATACCTAATTTACTTTTATCAAAAAAACGATAGTGTAAATCATTAAAAGTATTAGCTTCGATCCAGCCTAGATTCACATTGGGTGGAAAAGCATTATTTGGTGAATTCCAAGCTAAAAGCATAAAACCAAAAGTCATTAATCCACTGAAAAAAACTATATAGTGATAATTTTTTGATGATAATTTCAAAGTGATTTCTTCTTTAAAATAGCCAAATGTTAAACCAAAGATATATAATATTTGCCAACTTAAAAGTGGAAACGCATATTCAAATTGAGCCTGAGTGATCCTAATTGGGTAAGACATATTAAAAAAATATATAATGATACAAATAGCACAAACCCACTTAGCTTTACCTTGATTAAAGAGCCAAATAGCAATTGGAGTCCCTAATAATAAAATACAATACAAGCCTAATATTTGTATCTGATGAGGGCTATTCCTTAACAGTAAAATATTTGCAATTGTTCTATACCAAATCTCATTTCTATTCGGAAATAGCTCATATACCTGGCCATTAGACCAATTTTTAAATGTTGTGATCACTGTCAAATCTATAAACGGTAGCGCTGACAATGCAATTATAATTACAACTATAAATAAATTAATTTTATATAATTGCGCACTACGCTCAAAAAGCCTTAATGCACTTGATTTAAAACCAGTTTTTAAATTGATTTTTTTATGAACTAAGCCGAGTACATAACCAGATACAATAACAAACCCTTCTGCTCCAGAAATAAGACCTATACGCTCCCATACAATAAAGTTAAACCATGAAAATATTTCTAAGTGAACTAAGAGTAATATAACCATGACAACGCCACGTATAAAATCAATGCGAAGATCTCTCTTTTCTTTATTTACTTGATAGTGCATATTCTGACCTGTATAACATTTATCAAAGTTTATCTCTTTGATAATTAAATAATGATATTTGAAGCCACGAATACATAGCAACATGATGATTTTTAGAATGAAAATTAATTTTTGGTTATAAATATTTCATACGCGGAAAATATTGACTTTATAGATGCATTAAAATTTGAATACCCAAGACCAAGCGATACTGATACCACCACTTTTAAACAATCCTGTATTTTTTGCTCTTGTTTTGCTAGACCAGCGATTACCTGAGTAATTATTATATTGGAGTGTTATTGTCCCAGGCCGCCAGTCAAAATAACCAAACCCATATGTGAAATCAGGGTTCCAAGGCTGCTGTTGTTTTTTATCAAAATAGTAAAAACCAGTCATGTTGACATACCAGGGACCTGAAATTGTATATTTACAACCAAAACTCCCTGTACGTTTCCATTTCTTTAGTTTACTGGTTGCAGCATCAAAAAATTCTGGCACAACACTATATCCAAAATTACAACCAATTCGTCCGCTTTCTGTAAATGTAAAGATTTTGCTATATTTATGTGGAATAGGAAACTTCCACCCTATTGACCAAGAACCTTGCTTGAAAATAGTCCCTTTTTCACCCACAGTACGATTTGGGTTAAGCCTATTCCCACCATAATTCGCATAGACTAAGCTTACTGTATAAGGACGCCAATCACTGTAACCAAATGTATATACAAAATCAGGATTCCATGGTTTTTGTAAGGCTTTATTTTTATATTCAATTACCGCTCCACTCGCAAACCAATTACCTATTGGGTTAAACTTTAAAGACGCTGCATAACTTACATTATTAACATTTAAATCCCCTTCACGAGAAGCGCCTGATTGTATAGCTGATTTAGTTAATGGATGACCGATACTCAAACCACCACTAAAACGTGAAGCTAAATTTTTCCACTCCGATGAATATTTTTTAACTTTCCAATCTTTAATCGGAAATGTAAAAGAAGTTTGAATAGCAGACCAAATTGGGGTTTTGTTTTCGAGGGTAGGAGCTTTGCTCTTTTTTAAAAATGATTTTTTTTCATTTTGTTTTGCCCTTAACCTGATAGAGTTTAAGTATCTTTCCTCATCTATAAAATTGTATTGATTATCCCCTTTCGTAACCCCTATACCGGGCTTTATTAACAAACTTAAAATCAATAAGTATTGATGACTTTTATAAGATCTATAGTTCATTTATCTTTAGATCCTTTCAATATATTTAATTATTTAGATAAAAATGAATATTAGACAATTAACTTATTAAATAAACCATTTATGATTAATGTTATTTCGGTATTTTCATCATTAATAGTCATGATAGCTCCGCCACATCAACCTTTTCAGGTGAAGTGATGAACTCTTAGGTTTGATTAATAAACATTCCAAAACATATTAAGATTGATAATGTGTATTACTGTTTATGTTTGAGGTACTAATTTACGGCAAAGAAATTATAAATTCTTTTGATTTCTGCATTAGTTTTTTTGAATTCGTCACAAATATTAAGCGTAATGACACTTGTGACTTATTATCTATTTGGAATGCAGGTTTCAGATCTTGGGTAGGATACGAGTAAAAGACATGCTTCTTGACTTGCTGAAATCGCGCATTGCCTTGTAGCATAGGTATAAATTACCATTTACATACACTGGTAAAGCTAAAACGGTAAATAAATTTATAACGGAACGAGTATTTTATGCAAGGTTGATAAGCTTAAATCACCCCCAATCGATAACTAAAAAGAGCTGTAACGTACTTTTTGATGAATTATTTGATTATTTTTATAATTTATTAGCTAATTATTTGCATTTCATATTTTCTGTTTGTTCAAATAGTGATAGAATGCGCGCAACTAAATATATAGGTAAATTAAATTTTGCAACAAGAAGAGAATTACGAGCAGTTGCTCACAGAAATGGCACAATGTGCACTAATGGGCCTTTCATTTGAACAGCAAACCGGAAAGTGCGGTTTTGGTCCAACTTCAGAACATAAATTTTTAAGTAAATGGTTAACTGTTGCGTATAAGCAAAAACGATTTTCTAAAGAGGTTGCTCCTACTCTTGAAACTCTTATTCGTATGGCGAAAGAAAAAGGTCAATTTGCTGGATTAAAAGATAACTTAGTTAAACTGAGCAATCCTGAGACTGAGACTGAGACTGCCAAAGCCTAAAGTGGCTTCAGAACAATAGCAACTATGCTTTTCAGACCTGCGCAAATGTCCCATAAAATTTCTAGTGGGACATTTGTGAGGAACACTTAGTTATTGTGATAAATAATAGCAATGATTGACTAACCTACAGCTCTATATTGTAAAATCAAATCAATTACTTCATGTTCACTACATGATAATATCAGAGATTCTTCAAGCGTCCTTCTTTGAGGTAAATGAATATTAAACTCCTCCCTTAGTATACTAACTACCTGCTCATCAGAATTTGGATCAATTTCTTCCCCGGTAAAAATGCATATCCTTTGAAGAATAAAGTCTTTGTTCATAATAAAATTGATTTCCGTTTATAAGTTATCACTTGCGAAATTATTTAAAAGATTTAAAGCAACATTTTGCTCTTAAATCTATTGTGAATTTACTTCATTTTTAGATATATAATGAACATCCATATATTAAATTGAAATAAGCATGTTATCAATACTTTTGTTTTAATCTTACACACTACTCAGAATTTACTTACCCTATTCCATACTAGGGGTTTATTATGGTTTCACTTTCTACACAAAAATAAATAATTATTTCTTGTTAATGAAGGCCTGTTAATATTAGTCGCAACCAAGGCGAGTGCTAATAATTAAAAATACCGATAATTATTGCATAACCTTCACTCAAAAAAACAAGGTCGACTCTATTATTAAAATATTCAGATGACAGTTTTTAATTGAATAGATGCTGAGTGTGTAATCTAAATTCAAATTAGTTTAATTAAAGTAGTTCAGAGTTTTTTTGTAGTGAATTAGATTAATACCCGAAACATTTATAATTTTGTTTGGGATCCCAGTATTAAATTTCAGCATTTAAACTTCTAAATAAATGAGTAAAGCTACGACTAATGGCTAACGGTTCATTTAATCCTTTCATGTAGGCATTCATCTGCTCACAATCTGTTGTTTGTACATAGTTTAAACTTTTTATATTGAGTACTGTACTACGATGCACTTGCCAAAATATTTCTGGGTTAAGTTGCTCACATAAATTTTTAAGTGGCATTCTCACTAATGCTTCTCGCTCTTTTGTCAATACTTTTACGTAACGCCCGCTCGCTTTAAAACAGATAATATCGTCAACGGGTATCAACCAGAACTTATTACCTATTTGAATTTTTAATCGCTTTAAATAAGATCCCTGTTCTGAATTTACGTTTTCAAGGGCTTGTTTAATATCAACAGGTGTCGAAGCAAGCCTGACATTGAGTCGCTCTATACATTCTTGTAATCTTTTGTCTGAATAGGGTTTCAGTAAATAATCAATAGCACCCGTTTCAAACGCTTGAATTGCATATTGATCGTATGCTGTAATAAATATAATATGACATTTATGTTTTGTTAATTGAGCAACCTCAATCCCCGTTAAATCACCCATTTGAATATCAAGAAAAGCAATGTCAGGTTTATCTTTATTGAGTGAAGCTAAAGCGTCATCACCATTTTCAACAGATGATATTATTTTTGCTTGTGGCCAATATTTAATTAATTTGTTATTAAGATTTTCCCGTAAAAACTCTTCATCTTCTGCAATCAAAATCTTAACCATTGCTAGGTACCTCTAAGTGCGCCGTCGTGAATGCATTTGTTTTACAGTTAATTGAAAACTTACCTCTATTGCCATAGGTGACTTTCATTCGTTCTAGCAAATTAGTGATCCCTGTGCCGTAACTATCATTTTTCAATGAGCCTATATTATCCGTAACAGCTACCTGTATCATTTGTTTTGGACCCAATTTTACGGAAATAACGAGTTTACCTTTGCCATTATTTTTCTCAATGGCATGCTTGATAGCATTCTCAACTAAAGTTAAAATCGACATAGGTAAAATAGGTCGATTTAATATCGATTTCGGTATATCAATTTCATATTCTAACTTGCTAGAAAAACGAATCTTTTGAATATTAAGATAGCGTATGATCATCTCTTGCTCTTCTTCTAGCTTAATAAATTTGTGCCGATATTGATGAACGGTTGAACGTAAATATTCAGTTAATTCTTCTAATAAGTTTTTTGCTTTCTCAGGATCTAAATCAATTAAGCTATGTAAATTAGCTAACGTATTATAAAAAAAATGGGGCTCTATTTGCGCTTGTAATAAATGTAATTCCATCTCTACACGTTCTCTTTCTAAAGAATGCTCTGCTATCTCTTGTTTTAACAATTGAAATTTAGGCTGTGATTCACGGCTTTGTATATAAACAATAACCATGATTGCCCAAGCAGAAAATATCAAAGTAGACATTGAATAAATGGTTACTTGTAAAATAGGATGTAAAGAGCTTTCATTCCATGTATCTGTACTGTAAATAAGCGGAAAACTAACGGCAAATGCTAGAAGCCCTATCATAGCAATACGCACAAGTGACATTTTACTGCCTGGTCCACGTGATAATATTAAATATGAAAAAGCTAATGAATATCCAAGGATATTCATTACCTTAATATACCCTAATAATTCAGAAAAAAAGAATTCGTAACTACTTTCGACAACAGCCAAATGGTAAACAGTTTTTAAAAATGCACAGGCGCAATTTATTGCAAATATAACGACTATATTATTAATCGTCATTAAAGAGCCCATTGTTTTTAATCTATAAATACTACTGTGCATATAAGTCTCTCATATATTGTTTTGTCATCATTAAAGCTGGAAATTGATTTAAACGTCATATTTATTAACTATGAGTATAATCTAGAAATTATACGAGACATTAAGTGTTGCATAACGACCAAGCACATCAAATAAACCGTCAGTATAACTAGATGGTAACTTACTACACTACGGTTAGCCAATGGTAATTGTGGCGCACCTTCTCAAGTAAGCTATTGATAGATAGCTTAAAAATATATTATTTGTATACCAGTAATTAAAACCAGTGGTAATGTGCTTTTAAAACATTTGTTTATAATTCTATTATCTAACATGCTGCAAGGACTTCTTTATGTTTGTTTTATGAACATTTCACTTCATATTCAGATAACCTTAATTTTTATACATTAAAAAGACGAGGTGTTATCAATGATCAAAATATGGTATCAAGGAGTCGAAATTAGGTATTAAGAATGATAAATAAAAACTGTAAATATAATTCATCTAATAAGATTTAATCTCAAGTTCATATATCACATCTCAGTTTTATAAAAGAATCGGCCCCAAGTGACCGAGTTTAAAAGAGTCCCAACTGACTTGCGTGAACTTCTTTTTTATCTAATTCAACCAATTGGTTCTGCACGTATTTACGAATAGTATCTTCTGTTGCATTTCGAATTATTTCTACAAAATAACTTTGAGTCCAAAGTTCCCCACCCCAGAAATAACGTCTTTTTATATCTGAATATAATTTGAAAAACTCTCTTGCTGAAATACTTTTTATCACCTGCATGATCTGACTTGATGACATTTTTGGTTCACTTCTTAAGACCATATGAATATAGTCTTCTGGTATTTCTAATTCAACTATATCTATGTCGTAACCAATTTTTTGAATTATAACTTTCATCGCTTCACTATAAGACTCTGGAAAAACTTTACGTCGATACTTAGGTATCGACACAAAGTGATACATTGACCTAAAAACATAATGAGAATTTCTTTAAAGTTACATGTTATGGATACTACAGACTGAGACAAACCCCTGAGATTTTCGCTACGCTCTGTTAAATTTCAGATTAAATCAAAAAAGAAGCTTAGTAAGTTTTAATTGCTATTAGTTAGTACTTATAATCTAAATCCTGTAACAATTAAATGTATTTTCATTCAAACTTATCCTTTAATATATTGAAAAGTTATTTATCTGCCATAATATACTTATCACTTTTAGGTTGATAGTATTGTATAAACCAACACCAGTTTTAATACCAATAACGTGCAATTTAGTTTGAACTGATCGTAACAATTGACACCATCAGGATTAGATATGGTTAACAAAAATAAATCGCCAATCCCAACAAATGAAAGCGAGCGACTTTTAGAACTAGAATCATATAACATAGTAGATTCTTTACCTGAAGATGAATATGATGATATTGTTTTAATTTCATCTCATATATGTAATACACCTATTGCAATAGTGGCTTTAATTGATGAAACACGAAAGTGGCATAAATCTAAAGTCGGTATCAATAAAGAGTCTGTGCCTAGAGATATTGCCATTTGTTCACATACGATTCTGAATGATGAAATACTGGTGGTGAATGATACTCATCTTAATGAAAAATTTTGTAATATTGGAATGGTAACAAAAGCACCGTTTGTTAGGTTTTATGCTGGTGTACCTTTAATTAACACTTCAGGGTTCGCTTTAGGAACTTTATGTGTTTTAGATACAAAACCCAACCAATTAAATGATTTTCAAATCAATTCCCTTAAAGCACTTGCACGCCAAGTTATTACGCTATTGGAATTACGACGTAATTTAGCACAATTAGAAAAACAAAAGCATGAACTATTTGCCCTAAGTCAAACTGATGATTTAAGCAATTTATTTAACCGTCGCGTCTTAAGTCGTGAGCTTTCTAAAGAACTAAAGAGGAGTGTTCGATATGGTGGTAACTTTGCTTTAATGATGCTAGATCTTGATTATTTTAAAATACTTAATGATAAATATGGCCATGCATACGGTGATAAAGCAATTCAAAAAATAGGTAAATTATTAAAAGAAAAATCCAGAGACACAGATTGTTGTATTCGTTATGGCGGTGATGAGTTTATAATATTAATGCCAAATACCAATGCCGAACAAGCAATTTACGTCAGTGAGAGAATAAGACAATCAATCGATAAATCGGGAGGTGCACTTGATACACTCAGTGCAAGCATTGGCATTGTAATTGTACAACAATTTGATGTCAGCGAAAAATCAATCTTAGCATTAGCTGATGACTGCGTTTATCTCGCAAAAGAACAAGGCCGTAATCAAATTATTCACCAGTTTATTTAGTCACTAGGTGTAATTGAATCATGATTTAGTTATGGGTAATAAGCGAACATTCGTTAGTAGACTAAATTTTAAGAATTACAAATCATGGCTTGTACTCGACACCTAGCCACGCTTTGAAACCTACATTTCCAAGTAACCGGATATCGGTATTTACCGTCAAAAAATGTATTTATCTATAATCAACTAAACTCAAGTTCTCCTTTTTACATACACTTATCACTGCATCTCTTTTAGCTATTTTTTTAAGATAACGTGATAAGTTTCTAAATGATAGTGGTGGCTGTTTGAATTCATCAGCCCAAACAGCCAACATGAATAAAAAATAATCACAAACTGTAATGCTATCGCTCACTAAATAGTCTTTACCTTCAAGTTCAGTATCTAGCAAGAGAAACATATCCGTTATACGTTTCTCTTGCGCTTCAACGATTGCCTTTATATGGCCAGTTTCACTTGTATGTCTTTGAGGATAAAAATACAGCATTAATTCAGCTTGCACGGTATTATTTAAATACATTAGCCATTGATAAAATAATGGCCTATTTTTATCACCCACTTTTGGCATAAGTGATTTATTAGGGTTTTTATCACATAGATGTAGACATATAGCGGCACTTTCAAATATTGCAAAGCCATCATCAACTAAAGTTGGAATACGCCCTGTCGGATTTAAAACGAGATATTCATCAGATTTGTGCGCATTAGAGTGTCTATCTACTAATTGTAATGTGTAATCTAGTCCCATTTCTTCTAATACAAAGTGCGGTGCCATACTGGCGTTAAGTGGATAATAATAAAGTATATACATCATATTCCTTTAATTAATAGACGTTAAATTTGTTCTATCATTGCTTTTATTTTTACAGCTTTTTCAAAGTGATCGAGCTTATGAGTCATGATCCACCTGAGTCATGATCCACCAAGTTGCAACTTCCATTAATAGCTCAGGTTCTTCGTTTTTATTAGCAAAAAAAGCGTAAAACGATAAACCGACGTTATCACCTTTTTGTGCTATTTTGTTATTACATACTTGTATTATTTTTTGTTTTAAAACTTTTTTCATTAAGTTCTCTACTTAGTTCAATTTCATAAATATCTAATACTTAACTTGACAGCATTTTACCAGTGAAGACTATAATTACATATTACTGAGCCCATCGATTTTGTAACATTTAATTTATAGAACCTAAATATAAAGCTCCGATTGTCCCCTTATAACATAAGTGCTAAGCTCCTAATAACCATAATAATTATCATAGTTTTTGTTTTACACAACTTAATGTCTGCAATGAATCATCGAGGAAATTGATGATTTACACAACCACAGAATCAGTCCCTGAACGGAATATTAAAGAAATACTAGGTGTCGTTACAGGCAATGCTGTTCAAGCTAAACATATTGGCGGTGAAATACATGGCTATACCGAAATATTAACTATTTATCGTATTTAAAGGACAATTGACCTTACAGTTAAGAGTTGAAAATATAATTCTTAACCTTGGTGAAACAAAAGGAGTTGAGCATTGTCCAAAACCACAACCAGATACACATTTTATGATGATAGAACCAGCATCAACAGCACATACTGGATCAACCGTAAGTGACAAAACTGTTTCATCACAACAGCATGAGTGGATTTAATAAAATAATAATGGAAACATAACGTGAAGCAATCAATAATACATATTGCCTTAGTGGTAAAAGACTATGACGAGGCGATTGATTTTTATGTCAATAAACTTAAATTCGAGCTTATTGAAGATACCTCTCAAGCAGAACAAGATAAACGTTGGGTTGTCGTTTCACCACCAGGCTCTAATGGCGTCACAATATTATTAGCCCGTGCATCTAAGCACGAACAAAATGATTTTGTAGGAAACCAAACAGGCGGAAGGGTTTTTCTTTTTTTAAGTACTGATGATTTTTGGCGTGATTATAATCGAATGGTATCTGACGGTATAAAATTTGTCAGAGAACCACAAAAACAAGATTACGGTACCGTTGCCGTATTTGAAGACTTATATGGTAATTTATGGGATTTACTGCAATTAAATTCACATCACTCTATGGCTCAGAGAACTTCAGACTAGGTTCATTGAATACAAACAACCAATAAAGTGGCTTTGCTAATATTCGCCGTCTCGGCGAGTTTAAAAGGGTTTAAGTTGCGTTTATATAGCACTTCGTAAATGATCAAATGAAGACGGCAGCTTAATTTATCCGTCATTTCACCTCGTGAATATTTTCTTTATTTATAGTTAAAATTAAAGAAAACTTAATAAATCTTCATCTAATTGCATTAAGGTTTTTGGATCTGCCATCATAGTTGCTGCTAAAGATTTTGTTCTTGGTAAAAGTCGGTCAAAGTAAAACTCAGCTGTTTTAATTTTTGCACGATAAAAATCTCTATTTTCAACCTCTCCTGCTAATTTCTCATATGCACTTTGCGCCATTTTAGCCCAAAAGTATGCCATCACTAAATATCCTGAATACATCAAATAATCCACGGCAGCAGACCCTACTACATCACGGTTTCTCTTGGCTTTTAATGCTAAGCGAATTGAATATTGCTGCCAGTTTGCGATGCCTTTACTTAATGGCCAAATAAATTTGTTCATTTGACGTTTATGCGGATTTTTAGACAACATGCTTTGATCTTTACAAAATACTAACACTTTTTTCGTAAAATCTTTTAATGTTCGGCCATGTGTTAATAAAATTTTTCGCCCTAATAAATCTAGCGCTTGAATGCCTGTGGTACCCTCATATAAAGTTGAAATTCGCACATCTCTTACAATTTGCTCCATGCCCCACTCTTTTATATAACCGTGACCACCAAATACTTGTAAACCATGGTTAGCACTTTCTGTGCCCACCTCTGTTAGAAATGCTTTTAAAATTGGTGTGATAAAACCTAATCTGTCGTCGGCTGCTTTACGCTCTTGATCTGTTTTAGCCATTTCAATATCATCCACTATTTTAGCCGTATAATAAATCATAGCACGCCCCCCTTCACTAAATGCTTTTTGTGTCATCAGCATTTTTCGTACATCTGGGTGAACAATAATTGGATCAGCGACTTTATCTGGATACTTTTTACCTGTTAATGAACGCATTGATAATCGTTCTTTTGCATAAGCAAGTGAGTTTTGATAAGCCAATTCAGAAGCACACACACCTTGTAATGCTGTACCCACTCGTGCGGTATTCATAAAGGTGAACATACATTCAAGACCTTTATTTTCTAGGCCTATTAAAACACCTTGAGCATTATCAAAGTTCAATACCGCTGTTGAAGAAGCTTTTATACCCATTTTATCTTCTATAGAACCACAAGTAACATTATTAGCATCACCTAAGTTCCCTTGATTATCTACTTTAATTTTTGGCACGATAAACAATGAAATCCCACGTGTTCCTTTTGGCGCATTAGGCAATCTTGCCAGCACGATATGAATGATATTTTCTGTTAAGTCATGTTCACCTGCAGATATAAAAATTTTAGTGCCTGTAATATTATAAGTGCCGTCATTATTTGGTTCAGCTTTAGTTTTTACTTGGCCTAAATCGGTACCACATTGTGGTTCTGTTAAACACATGGTACCAGTCCATGTACCTTCAGTTAAGCGTGTTAAATACAACTCTTTTTGCTCATGTGTACCATGTGTTTGTACTGTATTCATCGCGCCATGACTTAAGCCCGGGTACATAGCCCATGACCAGTTAGCGGTGCCCATCATTTCAGCTTTTGCCATACCCAAAGAGGCTGGCATGCCCTGACCACCATGCTCTATTGGATGTGATAAACTTTGCCATCCCCCTGCTACATATAAATTATATGCTTCTTTAAATCCTTTAGGTGTAATAACTTTACCATTTTCGAACTTGCATCCTTCTTTATCACCTGACTGATTTAATGGTAGTAATTCATTTTCACAAAATTTAGCACATTCTTGGAAAATAGCATCTACTAAATCTGGGGTCGCTTCTTTAAATTCGGGATGTTTTTTGTAATGTTCATAATAATTAAATACATCATCAAATAAAAATTTAATGTCCATTAAAGGCGCTTTATAACTTTGCATAATTACTTCTCTTATTATTGTTACTGCTTAATTAATATTAGTCAAAATAAGTATAGCAGACAAAAAAACTGGTCATACCACAAAAGAAATAAAGATTAGTCTCAATTAAATTTAAAGCTGACTATGCTCAAATACCAGAAAGTGGACTTCATGACTATCACAAAGATAATGTTGGTGACTTAGAAGTAACTGGCTTTGAAGTTTATGCCGGATATAACTTAAGTAACTTACAAGTACAATTAAGTTACTCTTCAGCAGATAGTGACTTAAATGCATTTACAGATTATCAATCACTAGCTTAGCTGTCAGCCTAGATGTCGGTAACCTATTTGATAAAGACTACGCTCACAATCTTCAAGAACTGGCTTATCTAAACACCCTAGATTTGGTGATTTATTCTTAACCGATTATGAACTAGGTCGTAATATCAAAGCCTGAGTATTTTATAAACGATAAGCTTTAGCTAAAAATATAGTATTAAAACCAAGTGATATTTACTTGGTTTTATCTTTTCCACAATAAATCAGCTAATTCTTGCTGTTCATGCCATTTACCTTGCTGTAGCCAATTCACTAAATACGCTGCAACATCAGGATAATTTGCTTGATGTAACTTAATATCAGAAGTTAAGAAATCTTCACATATTTTTGAATTTAAACTATGCATTACTTTTCCTAAGCCTAGCGTCAATAACGCTTTGGCATTAGAAATTTGTTCCATTTGCCCCGCTAACGGTTTTACTAAAACATCAATGCCAATATGAATACACTCACTGACTAATTCAAAGCCTGCACCACAAATAACTTTTTTGCTTTCTATTAGATCTTGCTTAAACCCAGTTAAGCATGGAGATCTTGTATGAATATTGCCATTATCATTATTTTCTAAATCTGGTGAGTATATGTAAAAATCAAAATTTTTAAATTTTGATAATAAATTAATGACTGCACTTTGTGCTTCAAAGGGCAAATATACTATAACCTTATTTTTCTTTATATCTGAAATCATTAATCTTGTATCAACTATTGGTGGTAAAATTGGACTGTCAAAATGATGCCAATGTAAACCAATTGGAAACCTCACTGGCGCAAATTTTTGTATTAATTTATTAGTAAACCAAGTATCGCCCTCTTTTGGGATATCATGCAAAAAAGCATATTGATGTCCTATTCCTATTGAATCTACACTCTGTTGTTTTGCAGCCCATGCAGATACGGGCTCAAAATCGCTGATCACTAAATCATATTCAGTTAAATCTAGAGATTTTACATCAGCAAAAAATTGCTTAAGATTATTTTTTTGTATCGTTTTTCTTTTACGAATTCGTCCACCTTCAGTAATAAATGTTAGCCCTGCTCTATGTTCAAAATTTCCAAAAGATTCCATACCAAATAACTCATCTTTATCTCTACCTGAGATTAAATAAGTCACATCTAAGTCCGATTTGTTTAAATGCTCAGCCATTATTCTAGAACGTGTTAAATGGCCATTTCCCGTTCCCTGAACACCATAAAGAATTTTCATTTACTCACCCATTATTATAATTACTAAAAACCCTATAGCCGAACCCAAACTCCCACCCGCTAATATATCTGTTGGAAAGTGAACTCCAAGAAGCACTCTAGAAATACCCACACAACTTGCCCAAAGATAAATAACATAACTTAACGAAGGAAAGTATTGAGAAACAACAAAAGCTAATAGAAATGCTCCTGATGTGTGCCCTGATGGAAAACTAAATTCATCTGAAGCGACAATAGTCGCTTTAAAAAAAGGTATCGCTTGAGGTGGTCTATTACGCTTTAAAGTATTTTTTAAAAGCCAATAAATTGGCCTTTCAATCATAAAAGCGATTAAAGTAGCAATCACAAGATACATACCTTTATCAGCTGGTATTAACATCAGCGGAAATGTTACCTGTAAATATCCATCACCCGATTTTGAGATTATATTTGCTAAGGGTTTAAGTTTGTCACTTTTATGCCCAGATACACACCACATAAACATAACAGTATCTAAATGTTGTAGTTTCACAATTATCTCCTTATCTGTCCCATATCATTCCCAAATATGTTGTTACTTAGATTAGAATGGCTTGCTGAAGATAATGAGGCTCTGATGTGGCTTTTTAGTGACAGTAAAATGAAGTTAAGTTGACAGCCTTAAATAATTATTTAAGGCTTTAAATTTTATTTTTAGCTATTTTCTATTTTAAAACCAACTTTAATAGTTACTTGAAAATGACCCACTTTGCCATCAACGATATGTCCACGCGTTTCAACAACTTCAAACCAATCTAAGTTCTTTATAGTTTTACTACATTGCGTAATTGCATTATGAATTGCTTCTTCAATACTCGTTGGGGATGAACCAACCATTTCGATTTTTTTATAGGTATGGTGATCAGACATAATACTCTCTTAATAGTAAAAAAAATTATTACGTATAAATATAGAACTATTTTTAGAATTAGAGCTATATTTAAAAATAATTTAATTTATAAATGAGCTTATTTGTTATGGTAGTTAAGTTATTAGTCGTGTATGTTTACGCTATAAACAATTGATTACTCAGTGAGTATTTAATATGCAATGGCTAAAGCTAGCAACACGTACTATCGTAATTATACGTTCATTAAAAGTTGCTATGGTTGTGGGGACAATTTTAGTTTTCATAAATCAAGCCGATGTCATAATAAATGGTGAGCTTATGCTCAGCCATTTTATTAAAATAATATTAACCTATTGTGTTCCATATTGTGTATCAACTTATGCCAGTGTAGATTCTATGTTGAATTCTAATGCTACTGAATAACTAATAAAGAGGATTTTCAAATGTTTAATTTTTTTGGTGGCGATAAAACTCCAGAAGGACATGTTTTAATTAAACAAGATGAATTAGCTGACTTAAATGCCAAAGCGCAGATTTTAGACCAACTAATCTCTGGCGGCGCTTTAGAAATGGCGCAACAAATTACTGAAAATGCGCAAAATGTAAATGTTGCATCTTCAAATAGGCTAAGTGAAATTGAAAATAACTATGGCTTAATTCAATCTTTTATTGAGCAATCCGAGAGCGTTGAACATACTTCTAGTGAGTCATTTGAATCCGCAAAAGCGACTTCTCAAACATCAGCTAATGGCATTCAACAGCTGGAAAGCTTAACTGAAAACATTACAACTTCAGCACAATACATTAGTGAGTTCACAGAACTATTAGCAAGTCTTGATGAAAACAACCGCAACATAGGTCAATTAGTTGAATCAATTAAGGGAATTGCAGATCAAACAAACTTACTTGCGTTAAACGCAGCTATAGAAGCTGCCCGAGCAGGTGAACATGGTCGTGGTTTTGCTGTTGTTGCAGATGAAGTACGCTCTTTAGCAAATACGGCAAATCAATCAGCTGACCAAATTCAAAATGAAATGAAAAAGATAATGGGTATTTCATCTTCTATAATTGATAAGCAAAAAGAAGTCACAACCATTATTGATGGCAGTGTTGATATTGCCAATACAACCATGGAAAGCCTGCAAGAATTAGTATCTATGTCTTCTTCTAGTGCAAGTTTAGTTGAATCTACAATAGTTCAGGTACAGCAACAATTAAGTAGCTCTGAAACAATAAAACACAGTATGCAACAATTGATTGAAGAGACTCGCCATGCATTAGATGGTTCAGCCACCAATGTCGATTTAGGTCAACAACTTATAAGTCAACTTATTTTAGATAACCGTATATAATGACGAGAGAAGAAGCTTTATTAGCAATTATTCAATTTAGTACAAACAAAGATGAAGCTTTTTCTCAATTAGCACAATATCCAAAGGAGAGCGAAACAAAACTTGTTCACGTTACTCCTTTGATGCTTATCAATAATATAAAGCTGTATACCCAAAACCTGATCACAAGTGACGATCTAGAATTTTGGGCTAATTTTATTGAGATACGTGAAGATATTAACTTTAACAATGTAGAAGATGAAATTTATGCTTTATCTAACCCTGACTTAATGGGAGAAATAACAGTCACTAAAATGAACAGACTCATCTCTATTCTAGAAAACCCGCATATCAAGCATTAATATTCTCAAGATTTAACTTTTTATCTTTTTCACTTGATTATTCTCATATATTTTCCACACTTAGATTAATAAGATCTTTCAGAGATTTATTCATTCATGACGCAGTTTGATGTAACCATTATTGGAGGTGGCATTGCAGGAGCGGGTGTTGCACAGTGTGCCGCAGCTGCAGGTTATCGCGTTTTACTTTTGGAAAAAGGAGATTATGCAAGTCAAACATCTTGTAGTTCAAGTAAATTAATACATGGCGGTTTACGTTATCTTGAAACAATGCAATTAAACCTAGTGTACAATGCACTTCATGAACGTACATCTTTACTTAGACTTGCACCTGAATTAGTAAAACCAGTCCCTTTTTACATTCCTCTTTATAAAGACAGCTCAAGAAGTGTATGGACATTACGAGCAGGTTTATCTCTATATGCACTTCTTTCTGGCTTTACAAAATTAAGTCGGTATAAAGAACTTCCTAAAAAGAGTTGGTCTGTGATTCAAGGATTAAAAACTGATGGTTTAATTGCAGTTTTTCAATATTGGGATGCCCAAACTAATGATCAATTACTCACTAATAGTGTTATTAACAGCGCAATAGACTTAGGTGCTAAAGCACAATCATATGCAGAATTTATAAAAGCCGAAAAACTCAGTAGCGGATATAAAGTGACTTACCGACTTAATAAAGATATATGCGAAATTAATACTAAAATGATAATTAACGCTACTGGACCTTGGGTTAATGAAACGTTAAATAAAATATATCCGCAAATTAAGGGATGCAATATTGACTGGGTACAAGGCACTCATGTTATTTTAGATAAAACAGCGCCTAAAAAAATCTTTTACTTAGAAGTAAAAACAGATCAGCGTGTTATATTTGTGATGCCTTGGTATGGAAAAACACTCATCGGAACAACTGAAGTACTATTACAAGAATTACCTGAATATATTAGCCCACATGCTGAAGAGATTGATTATTTATTATCAGCTTACCAAAGTTACTATAAAGGCGAATTACCAAAAATAATACGTTCTTTTGCGGGTATTCGCGTGCTACCAAAGCACAGTGATACTGCATTCTCAAGACCGCGGGAAAGCATTATTTGGCAAGATCAAAACAATCCAAATATCATTAGTTTATATGGTGGCAAGTTAACCACATTTAGAATGGCAGCTAAAAAAGTTGTTAAGAAAGTAAAAAAACAAATCGGTGCAAAAAAAATCCGTGCCAATATTGATAGCATCAAATTATAAGTTCTAAAAACCAGAATACTCCCTTTATAATTCAAAAATTGTAAATAAATATAACAATATATTGCTCATAAGCATCTCACTTGTTATGTTTAATCTAAGAGGGTATCTTAGATATGGCGTGGTAAGTCATTCTAAATAAATTATAATTATAATAAAAGGGCGTAAATAAATGAATAACCATTTAATTTTTAACAAAACACAACTGGCAGGTGCTATAAAAAAATCATTTATGTTCGCGGCTTTAAGCTCAATTTACGCAGCAGCACCAAGTTATGCCGCTGAAATTGAAGCTGATGAGCAAGTAGAACGCATTATTGTCACCGGTTCTCGTATACAGCGCTCTAGCGCACAGATGACCACACCAACCACTGTGATAGATTCTGCAGCTATTGAAATGTCTGGCGCTAAAAATATTGGTGATTTACTCAATAAATATCCGGCTTTATTAGATGGTATCGGTGGTGCAGGTAATAATACCAATAGCGGTGATAGTTTTTCTTTAAATAATGCAGGGTTAGAACTTGCTAACTTAAGAGGCTTAGGCACAAACAGAACCTTAGTATTAGTGAATGGTCGTAGGCATGTACCTGGTGCTGCTGGGACTTCAGCAGTAGATATGAGCATGATCCCATCAGCCCTTGTAGATCATATTGAAATTATAACAGGGGGTGCATCTGCTATTTACGGTGCAGATGCTGTAACAGGTGTTGTGAACTTTATTTTAAAAGATGATATTGAAGGCTTAAAAGTAGATATTTCAGCAGGTATGACAAACGAAAGTGATGGTGAAAGCCAAGATGCGTCTTTTACCTATGGTACAAATTTTGATAACAATAAGGGAAATATTACTGCTCACTTATCTTATTCAAATGAGGAAGAAATTCCCTTTACCGCAAGAGATTATGCATTAAATCGATACGCATTCAGAGTTAATCCGCTTAATACTGGCCCTGATGATGGCATCGCAGATACCATTTTCTTTAATGATGTACGTTTCCAAGCACTCAGTAAAGAGGGGTTATTTTATGTGCCAAATAATAACTGGGTAGGTGGAGATGGTTCAGACATTATCAATAATAACTTACCACCCACCTTTGCCAACGATCCATTTGGTTTAGGTTATGATACCTATGCGATAGATAGAGAAACGGGCCAGTTCAGAGATTTTGTACCTGGCATTAACTGTCAGGTTGTTCCTTGTGATGGAGGCGATGGTTTTAGAACGCAAGAAACAGGCACCCTAAATTCTCCAAGCGAGCGTGTTATTTTTAATATAAATGGCCGCTATGATGTAAATAATGAGCTCAGGTTATTTACAGAAGCAAAGTATGGCAAGGTAGAGTCAGCTGTATCAACACAAGCATCTGTTTTTCATGATGATAACTTTGGACCTCTTATCTCAATTACTAAAGATAACCCGTTTAGACCTCAACAACTTGTAGATATCATGCAACAAAGAGAATTAGATGTTGTTGCTTTAGCAGTGATTGGTTTAAATGCGAGAAATGAAAATATCAGAGAAACAACACAATTTACATTTGGTGCTGAAGGCACTTTCTCTGAATATGACTATAACTTTTATGTTCAACACGGTAAGGTTGAGAGTGAATTAAATTCTGTAGATGTATTAAATGAAAACTACTATCATGCTTTAGATGCTGTTACCGATGCTAATGGTAATGCTGTGTGTCGGGATGCAGCCCAAAACCCTGACTGTGTCGCATATAATCCGATTAATGGTTTAGCATCTGATGCTGCAAAAGATTATGTTGGAGTGACGTTACAACAAAATGAATCAATTGAGCAAACTGTTGCAGCATTTTCTCTCAGTGGTGAACTATTAGAAGCACCAGCTGGGACGGTAGATTTTGCAGTTGGTGTAGAATATCGAAAAGAAACCTCTAATAGTGATCCTGATCCATTATCTCAAGCAGTTGATGCTGATGGTGTTGGCTCAGGTTTAGTAGGTTCGCGTACCGGCCCTACTCGCCCAGAAAATTCGTACTTAAGTCCAGTTACAGGTAGCTATAATGTAAAAGAAATTTATGCTGAATTACTTGTGCCTTTAATTGAAAGTCAACCAGCAATAGAAATCTTAGATCTTGAGTTAGCTGCAAGATATTCAAATCACAGTGTAACTGGTGGGGATTCAACCTATAAAATGGCACTAAACTGGGCGATAAATAGTGACTTTAGAACCCGTTATACTTATTCTCATGCGGTACGTGCACCAAATATTGAAGAGCTGTTTTCTGCCGAATCAATTGGTGGCGCACGTATGGATGATCCATGTCATAGAGATAACCAATTATTAGGCCCTCAAGGGAGTAATCGAATTGCTAATTGTGCAAGTTTAGGCTTGGCACCAGATTTTGTATCTAATGCTTCATTTGGTACGCGATCAATAGCAAGTAAAGGTAATATTGAACTTAACCCTGAAATTGCAGATACGTTAACTGTAGGTCTAGTTTATACACCATTTAATGAACTAAGCATTGCAGTCGATTATTGGGATATCAATATTGAAGATGCCATTACCACATTTGAAGCCACTGATATTTTAAACAACTGTGTTGATGGCCAAAGCCTAAACAGTGTATTTTGTGACGCAGTAAAAAGAGATAATGAAGGTCAAATTTTATTGGTCTCTACGCAAAGCATTAATGCTGCGAATTTTGCGGCTAATGGTACTGATTTAGATATCAACTATCACCATGATTTATCACTAGGCCAGCTAAACTTTACCTTTAAAGGCACCTATTTAGATGAAAAAACATTCCAACAAAACGCTGCTGATCCAACTGATATAGATAGTCAAGCAGGTGAAGTGGGCTCACCACACTTTAGAGCATTAATCACATCGGCTTTAACAACAGATAATATGGTAACGAGTTGGACCGTAAACTATATTGGTGAGTCTACATTTAATAAAGAAGCTAATCCGGAGGAATATCCTGATACTTTTAATAACAAAGTAAAGGCATACACATATCATAACCTTAACTTAAGTTATTCATATAACGATTCTATTTCTTTGTATTTAGGTATAGATAATGTGGCAAATAAAAAACCAGCAGCATTACCTAATTTAAATGCTGGCGGGTTATTATATGATGGCATAGGTCGTAAATATTATGCAGGTATGCAGTTTGATTTGTAACAACTTAGTTTAATAAAAAAACGCCACTGGAGTGGCGTTTTTTTATTAATAGATTTAACAATGCTCAAAATAAATTCGATAAGTTGATGACCAGATTGGATATTCAACCTCCATCATATAACAAACAAAATCTTCTTTATTTAAATTTGAGTAGTTAAATAAATAGTCACTCATTTCACCGACTTGAACTTGGTCAATCACTCGTGCACGTTCTGAGCCTAAATGTAAAACATTAAGTTCTGGAAATTCAGGTAAGCGTTCTGTCCACATATCCGAAGCTCTCAGTTTGCCCTCTTCTACTCTTTGGTTATTAGAGTAACATCCGACGTTAACTGAACTTCGCATATCGAGTTTTTTATCTAAAAACACCATCATAACTAATTTTTCGGTAGGTGATTTTATACTAATACTGGTAGAGCTACATTTACTTTGATGAACTAAAGGGTTGGCTAATTGATCAGGATTACTAAATAAAAAACTGGCATTAAAAGGAGCATCAGATTCTAAATCGTTAAATACAATGCCTGAGTTACTCGCCGAAAAACTTGAATAGGCAGACGCTAAATTCGGATCCGAAAATTCATCTACAATCCCTATTTGAAATTGAGTTGTATCTATTTTTGAACTTACAGTGACATTATCTGGCGCGATAAACCCCTCAGGATTAGGGTGCGTATATAACTGAACAAAAGGAGGTGATGCTTTACTACGTTCAATACCCAACTTAGAGATCATGACGACTTCTTGTAAAAACTCTTTATTATTTTGATTCTCTGTTAATACATAACACGAGAATAAAGTTTTAATGGAAGAAGATAATAACTGCTTGGAGCATAAAAAGTGTTGATTTCTTTTTTGTTGTGCAGATAAGGTAACAGCTTGAGATGAGCTTTTAGGTTCATTACCACTAAGAAGTCTTTTTAAGTGCGCATGACTTTTAGCATAAAGCTTAATTTGTTGATTAAACACTTGCACAACATTTTCAAGTTCAAGGACATGTTGTTTTTGCAATGACGTTTCTTTTAACTTTAAAATAAACTCATCTAAGCCCGAGATCCCAGGTAATAAAGTAAGTACTTCTTTACCATTTTTGCTTTTTTGTAAAGCATTTAAAATGCGTTGACAGTTAGATTTATTATAATCGAGCCATTGAGACATACCTGATATTGAATGTGCAGATTGGGGGAATTGAGTGAACAGTCCATTTAAAACACTTTTAAAGTTTTCACCCGTGCGATTTAATGCAATAAAGTCTTCACTCGTAAGTGATTTATTTTTAAATGACATATCTTTTAATTGTTAATATAATCTATCTTGAATTCTATCTTAAATAACTATTTTTAGGAAATTAAAGAATGATTTTTACCCCTTTATATAAAAGGAGCCGGGGGGACTCCTTTACTATATCAATTATTTTTATTTAATTAAATCAAGTTTAATTACAAGTACCTGTTGCTGTCCACGGACCCCAAGGGCCAGAATCTTGAGGGTTTTGTCCTTGAGTCCACCAGTTAGCTTGATATTTAACACCATTTAGCGCAACTTCAGCGCCTGTTAAATAAACTTCAGTTGCACGCCATGTTTCAACACCTGAACAACCTGGGTTTGTGGTATCATCAACCGTTACTTGTTGTGCAGATATACTTGATAAACCTTGTGCGTCCATAACAGTTAATGTCACAGTATAATTACCCTTAGCATAATATGTATGCGTTGGGTTTACAGAATTTGATGATGTATTATCACCGAAATTCCATGAACGAGATACAACGGCATTATCATCAATAGAAGTATCAGTAAAGCTTGCTGTTAATTGAGAAGTAGTAAAACTAAAACTTGCAACTGGTGCTTCATTTTCACCAACAGAATCACATTCCCCTAAGTTTTTCCATACATTACTGTATACATTAGGCTGTGCGCCTGTAGACCACCAAGTAGCTTGGTATTTATTGTTTTGATAACTTACAACATCGTCTAATTGGTAACTTGTACTCGCACTCCAAGCATTAATTCCATCACAACCTGGTAAAACAACACCGCCATCAATTTTTATAACTTGAGAAGTTGTATCCGTTTGACCTTTAGTATCAGTTACAGTTAATGAAACCGTGTAATTTCCTTTAGCAGTATAATCATGGCTTGGGTTTATTTGAGTTGAACTAGTATTATCACCAAAATTCCAACTATGTGATACAACACCATTATCATCTGTAGAACCACTTGTAAAATCAACTGTTTTATCAATTACTTGAGCAGTAAATCGTGCTGTTGGAGGCATATCATCAACTTCACCAATGCCTGTTTTTGCTTTGATCCAATCGACATAACTTGTAGTACGTGTAAAAGCAGTTGCACCACGACATTCACTGCCCCAGCTTACAGTACCTATGCTATAAAATTCACCATTAGCTGATACAGCATATGGACCACCACTATCACCATTACAAGCTGATACGCCACCTGTACCACCACCACAAATCACAGATCCTGGAATATTAAATCGTAATTGACTGCTACATGAAGCATTAGTAATAACAGGTAAATCAACTTCTCTTAAGACATCACTTTGAGAACCACGATTACTTGTCAGACCCCAACCTGACACTGTCACATAACTACCAACACCAGCATATTGCTGTTCAATTGCTTGAGTTGGTAGTTTAGCTGGCTTGTATTGCACGCTTGCAGGCGAAGCAAGTTTTAATAGACCGATATCGTAACCAGAGCGGATCCCATTTGCGCCACGCCAATTTTCATGATTGATGATTTGGCTAACTCTGATCGTTTGTCCATCACCTGAACGCATACTATGCGAACCAACTTTTACAGTTAAAGAGCTTGTTGATGCGTTATCTAAACAGTGTGCAGCTGTTAATACCCAATTACTGCTGATCAGTGTACCACCACACCCCTGACGCCCATTCATAAGAAGTGCAACTTGATAAGGTCGTGAATATGGTGCTGACTCTTGCCCTCCAACAATTTGTGGTGTGATATCATCATCAATCGCTGCAAATGACGAAGCTGATATTAAACCGACCATCACAGCTGACGTTTTTAGTAATACAGATAAGTTTTGACTCACCCTTTTTGTTTTTATATTCATAATTTTCTCATTATTTTTATATTAATCTCAAAGCAATAAATTGAATCTTAGATATAATCACAGATTAACAATTAATCAACAAATACCTATAATAGGTATGTGGTGTGTTTTGTAATTAATTTTAAATAAATAGAAGTAACTCATATAAAAACAAATACTTAAATGTAAGCCAAGGTTTACACGGTCAATAATTAATTTATAACATAACGCTAACATTTTGATAGGTGTGAGATTTACAAATATAATGCATTCTTGTAAAAATCAATAATTCAGCTTGAATGAAACTGGATTTAGGTAAGGTATTAATTGAAGATAATGGTTGTTCCCATATCAAACGTAAACTCTTTTTAAACTCGCCGATACAGCGCTTCTGAGCAAACCCACTTCATAGTTACGTTGGTTTGTCCTGCATCAACACGCCTTAAATTGGGATCGCTCAGATAGCTCTGAAACATGTATTTTGAAGTAACATGGGTATAAGTGTAATTAATTTCTAAGTTTTATATCAGGCTTACGATCCAGTTCACCATCTTCTGCGATAGAGATAATTGATTTATCAAGCGTTACGATTGCAGTTTTACCTTCGGGCATATTTCTTATAAATGCTAATTGGTAACCAAATTGGCCAACATCATTTAAAGATAATTTTTGCGCAAGGGTTAATTCATTTAACAATTCTTGAATTTTATGTTCTACATTCTTACGTTTTTCTTCTTTCATCGTGTTAAATTTCAGTTATAACGACTAATTAGCAGTATAGACTCAAAATTATATCTTAGCCAAACAAGGGCTACAAAATAAAAAACCTAAGGCATAGCTTCAGGTTATAAGGAAGTTAATTTAACTTTTACATATTAGGGTAATTAGGTCCCCCGCCTCCCTCAGGTGTGATCCAAGTTATATTTTGCGATGGATCTTTAATATCACAGGTTTTACAGTGCAAACAATTTTGACTGTTAATTTGAAATTTAGGTCCTGTCTCCTCTTCAATTACTTCATATACACCTGCAGGGCAATATCTTTGTGCAGGTTCTAAAAACGCAGGAAAATTATATGATATGGGTATTTGAAGATCCGTTAACTTTAAGTGACAAGGTTGGTTTTCTTCGTGATTTGTATTAGATAAAAAAACAGATGACAATTTATCAAAGCTCAATTTTCCATCAGGCTTAGGGTACTCTATTGTGTCATAATCATGTATAGATTTAAGTTGAGCATAGTCTGGCTTATTATCATGTAGTGTAAAAGGTAATTTTCCACCAAATATATTTTGATCTATAAAGTTAAATGTTCCGCCTAACATAGTGCCAAACTTATGCATTGCAGGACCAAAGTTACGACTTTGTTTCAATTCTTCATAAAGCCAAGAGCTTTTAAATCGGTTATCAAAATCCATTAACTCTTTACGGCCTTCACAACCATTATTTATTGCTTCAAATACTGCTTCAGCGGCCAACATACCAGATTTCATCGCTGTATGTGTACCTTTAATTTTAGCAAAATTTAAAGTGCCAGAATTACAACCGATTAATAATCCACCAGGAAATGTCATTTTAGGTAAAGCGTTAAACCCACCTTTTGTGATTGCCCTTGCGCCATAAGATATTCGCCTACCTCCCTCTAAATACTGTTTTAATACAGGATGATGTTTTAGTCTTTGAAATTCATCAAATGGGCTTAAATAAGGGTTTTGATAACTTAAATCGACTATCAAACCCGCTACAACTTGATTGTTTTCTGTGTGGTATAAAAAGAAACCTCCAGATGTGCCTTTACCTAATGGCCAACCTGAACCATGGATCACTAAACCTGGCTGGTGTTTATCAGCTGGAATATCCCACAACTCTTTAATACCTAAGCCATAATGCTGCTCGTCACTTTTGGCATCTAAATCAAACTGTTTATATAACGATTTACCCAAGTGACCTCGGCACCCTTCTGCAAAAAGCGTATATTTAGCATGTAACTCCATACCTTGCATATAACTGTCTTTTTGCTGCCCATATTCACTTATTCCCATATCACCCGTAGCAATACCTTTTACAGAACCGTCTTCATGGTAAAGTATTTCAGATGCAGCAAAACCTGGAAATATTTCAACGCCAAGTTGCTCCGCTTGCTCAGCTAACCAACGACACACATTACCTAGGCTGGCTATATAATTCCCTTGATTATGCATTGTTTTTGGCACACACAGATTTGGAAATTGTATCGACTTTTGTTCATTTAGGAACATAAATAACTGATCTTCTGTTACCGGTGTATTAAGTGGTGCGCCCATTTCTTGCCAATTAGGAAATAGCTCGTTAATCGCTTTAGGTTCAATAATCGCACCAGATAGAATATGCGCTCCAACCTCTGAGCCTTTTTCAACTATACATACTGTTAATGCACGCTGTGCTTCATTTGCTTGCTGCATCAATTTACATGCCGCAGCTAAACCAGATGGACCTGCACCAACAATAACAACATCAAACTCCATTGATTCACGCATATATCTATCTCACTTATAATTTGTCAGTTAACTCTGGCAGTACTTCAAATAAATCAGCAACCAAACCATAATCGGCTACTTGGAATATCGGTGCATCTTCGTCTTTGTTTATGGCTACAATAATTTTAGAATCTTTCATGCCCGCTAAATGCTGAATTGCTCCAGAAATACCGACTGCAATATAAAGATCTGGTGCTACTATTTTACCAGTTTGACCCACTTGCATATCATTGGGAACAAAACCTGCGTCAACAGCTGCACGAGAAGCTCCCACTGCCGCACCGAGTTTATCTGCCACATTTTCTAATAAAGCAAAGTTTTCGCCATTGCCCATACCACGACCACCTGAAATAATCACTTTTGCGGCTGTAAGTTCAGGTCGCTCAGACACTGCCACTTCTTCACTTATAAACTGTGACATTTGAGCATCATGAACGATATTCAAATTTTCAATTGACGCATTTGAGTCCAGTGTAGTTGCAGCGCTAAAAGCAGTACCACGTACAGTGATCACTTTAATGTTATCTAACGACTCAACTGTAGCGATTGCATTTCCTGCGTATATTGGACGTTTAAATTTATTTTCAGATTCAACTTTAATAATATCTGAAATTTGAGCCACATCTAGTAAAGCTGCAACACGAGGCATAAAGTTTTTACCTGTCGTTGTTGCTGCAGATACAATATGTGTATAATTTGGTGCAAGCTCTGTGACTAATTTAGATATATTTTCAGCTAATTGATACTCATAAACAGTATTATCCGCAAGCAATACTTTTGTTACACCCGCAACTTTTGAGCCCTGCTCTGCCACGGCACTACAACTTGAACCCGCAACCAATAGGTGGCATTCATCACCCATTTGCGAAGCTGCTGTGATCGTATTTAAAGTCGCCGCTTTTAATACCGCGTTATCATGTTCTGCAATAATTAAAATAGCCATTAGATCACCTTCGCTTCATTTTGTAGTTTTTCAATTAATTCTTCTATACTATTTACTTTTATGCCCGCTTGGCGTTCAGTTGGTGCCTCAACCTTAACAAGTTGTGTATGTGTTTTCATTTCAACGCCTAAATCAACAGGTGTTTGCACAACGAGCGGTTTACGCTTTGCTTTCATAATATTAGGTAAAGATGCATAACGTGGTTCGTTTAAACGTAAATCTGTTGTCACGATTGCTGGCATATTTAACGCTATGGTTTGCAAACCACCGTCAACTTCACGGGTTACATGTACTTTTTCACCAATAAGCTCTACTTTAGATGCAAATGTACCTTGAGGCATATCGAGTAAAGCAGCAAGCATTTGTCCTGTTTGATTATTATCACTATCAATTGCCTGTTTACCCATAATGATCAAACCTGGTTGTTCTGCTTCAACCACTTTAGCAAGTAATTTTGCGGCATTTAATGACTCTGGCATTGTATCTGTTTCTATTTGAATACCACGATCAGCACCTAAAGCCAGTGATGTACGAATTTGTTCTTGGCATGCTTTTGGACCAATTGAAACAACAACCACTTCAGTTGCGGCACCAGATTCTTTTAAACGGATTGCTTCTTCTACTGCAATTTCACAAAATGGATTTAAAGCCATTTTTGTATTTGCTAAATCAACATCACTGTTGTCCGCTTTAACACGTGCCTTAACGTTATAATCTATAACGCGCTTTACTGTGACTAATATTTTCATTTTATTCTCTTAAGTTTTTAAAATTGGTCTTCAGGTAATGACATTATGCTGTCACTCCCTGCTTGAATACTTGCGAAATTTGTATGAATACGCGGTAATAAGTGCTCGAAATAAAATTGTGCTGTCACTAATTTTGCTTTAAAAAATTCAGTCTTATCTTCGCCCAAATCTAGTTTTTGTTGTGATTTAATCGCCGCTTTTGCCATCATCCATGCGCCACATATATAACCAAACATCATCATGAAATTGACACTCACAGAGCCTGCCGCTGACTTGTCTGCTTGTGCATTATCTAATAACCAGTTTCTTGCTTCTTGAGCCGTTATCACTGCATTTTCAAGTGATAGAGCTAATTTATCTAATTGAGGGTATTGTTTTAAATCTACGCTTGTTTGTGCTATTTCGATAAGAAGTAGTGCTAATTGCTCTCCTTTATCAAATAAGGTTTTACGACCCACTAAATCAAGTGCTTGAATACCCGTAGTACCTTCATAAATTGTTAATATTCTTGCATCTCTATAGTGCTGTGCAGAACCAGTTTCTTCGATAAATCCCATACCACCATTTATTTGTGTACCAAGGTAAGTCACTTCTTGTGCTAGTTCAGTCAGCCAACCTTTAACAATTGGGGTATAAAGCTCAACTCGTGAAAAATGTTTCGCTTTTTCATCAGCTGTTTTAGCATAACGACTTTTATCTGTTTCATTACTTGCAACATAAGCAAGTGCGCGCATCGCCTCAATACTTGCCTTCATTTGCATTAACATGCGACGTACATCAGGAAATTTTATAATAGAAAAACGACTGCCATCTTTATTTGTACCTTGTAGTCGCTCTTTTGCATATTGTAATGCTTGTTGATACGAACGCTCAGATACTGCTAAACCTTGCAGTCCTACATCTTGGCGAGCATGGTTCATCATAGTAAACATATATGATAAACCTTTATGTGGTTCACCTACTATGTAACCAATAGCACCATCATTATCACCAAAGCTCATTGAACATGTTGGGCTAGCATGAATACCTAATTTGTGTTCAAGCGCTGTACAATGAACATCATTCAATTGACTTGTTGTATTGCCTTGTTCATCTAATAAAAACTTAGGCACTACAAAAAGTGAAATACCTTTTACGCCAGCAGGTGCATCTGGTAGTCGGGCAAGAACCAAATGAACAACATTTTCGGTCATTTGATGGTCGCCCCACGTGATAAATATCTTTTGACCAGAAATCAAATAATGATCATTATTTGGCACCGCTTTGGTTTTTATGGCTGCTAAGTCTGTGCCTGCATCTGGCTCAGTTAAGTTCATGGTACCAGTCCATTGACCGCTAATCATATTTGGCAACCAAGTGTGCTTCAAACTCTCACTACCATGATGTTTAATTGCCGAAATTGCACCTTGTGTTAACATAGGACACAAAGAGAAAGCTAAGCTCGCACTTTGCCAAATTTCATTTATTGCAGTACCAAATAAGTTCGGTAAATTTTGGCCTCCGAACTCTGCTTCAGCAGTCAGAGATGACCACCCATTTTCCATGTATTGCTGATATGCTTCACTGAAACCATCTGCTTGTTGTACTTTCTTATCTTTTAGGCTTGAGCCCTGACTATCACCCGTAGTATTTAATGGTGCAATCACTTCAGAACCAAGCTTAGCAGCTTCATTTAATATCACTGAAGCAAACTCGCTATTAATATCTTCAAGCCCTGCGTTTTGACAAAAAGAATCAAACTCGACAATTTCTTTAATTACAAAATCTACATCTTGATATGGATGATTATACTCACTCATGAAGTTTTCCTTTCATTTTTTAAGCAAACGTTGCTTTATTAAGGCTATTTAACCTTGCCTGAAAGCCACAAACAATAACAAAAAAAGCCCGATAATTGATATTTTCGGACAAATTATTTAAACTTTGATAAAAATCATCGTGAATTTAGCTTTACTTATGTGATTCACGGACATCTAACTTGTAAAAATAGGCATCACTTTGAGTTTAGTACATCATTCAATTTCAATTCACTTTGTAATCACTTTAATCAAAGCAGCGAAAAATAAAGGTTTAAACTGTGAATTATTACTAGACAAAGCTGATTTAAATACTGATATGCTTAAAAATTCACAGCTGAGAATTACCCCAGATCAGTTTAGTCGATTAATGAGAGAATTGTGGTACCAAGGAAATGACGACTTTTTAGGTTTAGCGAAGCAAGCAACCAAACATGGTGTTTTTACGTTAATGGCAAAACAAGCTGCTAACTGCCCTAACTTAAAAGCAGTATATCGCCATATAAGTCACTTTTATAATTTAATTACAGACGCAATTTCATTAGAGTTTAAAACCGAAGGAGATCTCGCTTTTTTTTCTATGACTTTAGCTGATAATTCCCTAGATCCCGATTATTCATTAAGAGAGTTTTTAATGTTAGTTTGGCATCGTTTTCCAAGTTGGCTGATAGGACAGCACTTACCTTTAAAATCTATTCAGTTAGCTTATCCAAAACCAAAACATATAAACGAATACAGTTTAATGTACCCTTGCCCTGCACATTTTAATCAACCAACAACAACCATTACTTTTGATGCTAAATATTTGAAAATGCCAGTGATACAAACAGCAAAAGCACTTCGATGCTATCTTAAACATGCCCCATTAGACTGGTTTACTCGCCAAGCTTATTTTCAAGTATTCACTCAAAGGGTGGTAAATTATTTGGAAAAACACAGCCAAATAACTTCAACAAGTATGGATGCCATTGCAGCACAGTTACACGTAACAACGAGAACCCTCAGAAGAAAATTAAATGATGAAGGAACCAGCTTTCAGGCTTTAAAAGATAATGTAAGGCGCGATACCGCTATACATTTATTAAGCCAACCTATTATTCCTATTTCTGATATTTCTAGTCAGCTTGGGTTTTCAGAGCCCGCAGTATTCACACGTGCATTTAAACTTTGGACAGGTGTATCTCCTAAAATTTATCGCTCTAAATAACCTATAATATGAGTACCATTGATACCAAAAATAAATTAAATAATTGTTCAATAGATCAGGTAGCTAACATACGTTAATCTATATTTAAGAAATATACAATTTAGAACTAGATACGATGAATAAAATACCTAATTCAGATAAGCCAAAACTTGCAATCATCACTTCAGGCGGTGATGCACCTGGCATGAATGCAGCCATACGAGCTGTCACCTTAAAAGCAATTCAGAATGGTTATCAAGTGTATGGGTTTATTGCCGGTTTTCACGGTATCATTGCAAAAGATTTTATAGAATTAAATTTACAAAATGTTGATAACACAATTCACAAAGGTGGAACAATTTTAAAAACCGCACGCTGTAAAGCCATGTACAACAGCTCGGGTGTAAAACAGGCTGCAAATAGCCTAAATAATTTAGTAATTGAAGCTTTAGTCGTAATAGGTGGCGATGGTAGCTTTAAAGGCGCGCAAGCTTTAAGCGAGCAATGGCAAGGGCAATTAATTGGCATTCCAGGTACGATAGATAATGACATTAATGGTACAGACCAAACAATTGGTTTTTGGACCGCGATTGATACCGCCCTCAATTGCATTGATAAAATAAGAGATACAGCGGATGCCTTTGATCGCATTTTTGTAATCGAGGTTATGGGCCGAGATTGTGGTTTTATTGCCATGGAATCAGGTATTGCATCGGGTGCGCAACAAGTTATTTGTCATGAGTTAATTGAAAATGAGCCTGAATTTATTAATCAATTGCTCGAATTAATTAAAGAAGCGACTAAACAAAGTTATCCGCAAAGTTATGTCATTGTAGTCGCTGAAAATGCACTATCCTTTTCAACTGCTGAATTAGCCCAAAAGATTTCAGATTACACAAATGTCGATACCCGAAGTGCTATTTTAGGTTATGTGCAAAGAGGCGGCGCACCTGTGGCTATGGATCGCGTGCTAGCAACACAATTAGGCATAAGCGCCGTTGAGGCTATTTGTGCTAACAAAACCAATATCATGGTGGGAATGAAAAAAAGCGAAATAATTCACTTCCCTCTAACCGATACTAACCAGAAAAATATTACTAACCAAGCTTTAATTAAACGACTTGAACAATTTAGTTTCAACCTAACCATATGATAATAAATTGTTTTATATAAAAGCTACATTATATTTTTCAAGTCAAAATAACTTAATTAAAAACTTCTTGCCAAAAAATAATTCTATCGTTGCCTCAGAATAAACCAAACGTAGCTGAAGGTGAGTTATCATGCATCCCATCTTTATCCCAATCATATTTCAACCAATCGTAGGCATCATATAACACGCCTATCTGACCTTGCTTACCAGCGCCCGGAGCTTCCAATTCCATACTCCATGTCTTACCTGTAATAAAATACCCTGTGCCTCCCACTACCTTGGTAAATACAGGGTCTAAACTAATATCGGTAAGTGAAATTTTACTTGCATCATAACTGACGCAATCATTATCTGAGGTGACAATAAAGACCGTACCATCAAAATGTTCGATTTGCATAGGTTAAGGAAGATTTGACGTTTCAGGTCCAAAACTATTTACCAATACTAACCGTCCAAATCGAATTTCAACACCTGTTGGTGATGCATCAACAGTTTGCGTTACCTTGACGTTGTCGGTATCGGTGATAGAGGCCACAGAAAAATCAATAACCGATGTAAATGGCGTCACTAATGTATTGGCAGAACGATGATAGAAAAAGTTATCATCATCTGAAAATTGATAATGTAATACGCTTTTGGGTAATAAAATCTTGTTTATTAACAGCTGTAAGAAGTAATACAGGTTTAGTAAAGTATGATATTGCGCCATCTCTTCCTGTTGCTTCATCCTTCTGCCCACTATAAGCAAAATAATCAAACGTTGTTCCTGTTTTGCAGGTTGCTTTAAAATAACCGCGTTCTTTTACGGTTTGCTTAAAGTGGTCAGGAATAAAGCGGCCAATATTAATCGCCGTAGCTGAAATAATACTACTAGGGTCACCATAACCACTGTCTTGCACTGCTAAATTAAGCAACCCCAATTCAGATTATTGCGCCGCAGAAGAGCCAAATTTGCTAGGTATGATTGTATTATCCAGTGTCACGTTTTTAAATGTTGGTGGCGTCGATAAAAGTTCGCTCATTATACTGCCACTGCTACCGTCAGTTAATACACCCTCTTCACCATGATTAATAGGGCCCGTTCGCGTTAGCTTAAACTGTATTTGTTTAGGTACATAGTTCGGTGTGATAACGTCAAGGTTATTTAATGCGGTCACAGTTAAATCAAAATCAACAGCTGCTTTATGGGTAGGTGTTGCGGTTGCGGTCGCTGCATTTAATATCGTTGCACCTGCTTTGGCTTCAACAACAAGTTTGTCTGGACTGACCCAAAATGCATTACTGCTATCCGATAATGTCACGCCGCCTACGTTATAATTGGCATGTAATCGAATTTTTCCTGCATCGTGATATATAGGTGTTGGTATTATCGCAATACTGCTGGCACCAAAGTTCAATATAGTGTTGGTGGTATTCGGGTGTTTCGCAATATTATTGCCATTAATACTTAAACTAAGACCGCTGTTGCCATCTAGATCTGGTTCGACATTTTGCTGCGATAAATCCAAATTTTTATTACTGGTAAATAAGCCTGTACAAACGCCATTACTATTTTTGACTGCTTGAAGCTTTAAAGTATCACCAAATTCGGAGCCTGACGTTTGATTAGGTAAGGTTGTGCTATCACCCGTACCATAAAGAAACCTGAAACCTGCATCGGTAAACGCAATATCACAACTTGCACTGCTACCATCGTCGCATACCATCGGATCTGATGCATTTATCGAAATATTAGCTAGCGAAAAGGTCAAGGTTTCCACATCAGTGTGATTAAAACTCAAACTGTTGCTACCAGTAAAGATCAGAGAACTAATGCGCACACCGTCAGCAAGCAAATCAAGCGAAACTGACTCTGTACTTACATTTTCACAACTATCATCGGTACATGCTTTAACCATCACAGGTTAACCCTTGGCCATCATGGACGATTTTCTAATGATGAATACCGGATGCACAAATGGGTTGATAACTAATATTTATGTCGTCAATATACATGCCGACCCTTGCATTATTCCCGGATGCCAAAAAGCGGATTTGGGTGTTGCTGTCTGTATAAGCTGAAATATCAAATGATGCGCTAACAGCCGAGAAATTGGAACTATCGATGTAGTAACTTTGTAGATCAGTCCAGCTGCTACCACCATTATTAGAAATTGAGAGTATTACAGTTATATTGCCCTGACTCCTACCACGTCGATAGACGAATGAAAGTGCGGCACTCAAAGCTGAACTCAAGTCAGTTTCTCGATAAACACCACGATTGCTAAATTTTGTGGTCTGTCACCAGAGGGAACACCTAAACGAAGGCAGTTTCCACTAGTAATAAACCACCATACACTCTTACTATACCTGCGCTTGTACCATCAGATTCTCCTACTTCAGACCAGTTTTGACTGCCACTATTTTGACTGTAAGAAATGCTGGGAAAATTATCAGCAACACTTTGTGCTGGGAAACTGCTAGCTATTGTTGCTGTCCAGTTAGTAATAAATCCACTTTCATTAACTGAATAATCACTCGAAAAATGTATCAGCATGGTATCGCCAGAGGAAGTAACACTGGCGGGTAAAACACTTCCTGAATAGCGAGCCAATATAGGAAATGTAGTGGTAGAACCGTCGTAAATGGTTAACGTGTCGTATGTACTTTCGAGATCAAAGGCAGAGAATGTAAGTGTTATTATGCTGACATCAAGGGGCTTAATTAAAAAACTACATTCTTCTAAAGAATCATAATCACCGCTACTACCGCCGGAATCAGTCAGAGTACCCGTAGTGTTAGTTGACGATGACGAATTACATATTGTATTGCCATATGCAGAAGGGAGTACCAGTACCAAAACAAAAAACAAAAGTATCGTTCTAATAACTTTTAGTGGAGCTTTCATTTTACTTTTTTCATATACATCATTAGTTAACTCTGTTTCAATATGTGACATGCTGCTCCCAATTTTAAATTAGACTTTACATATTATATTGTCGCTTGTGATTCATAAATCTCTTGATTAACTGGATATTATTCTTTAGTTTTAATTATCTTTGATATACCCAATCGATTTTAAGATGCAAGATAAAAGTAAAGTTATCATGAATTCTATCATTCAGATTAGCATACTAAGAAACTTTATGGGCGTAGGTGGTGTTCTAGCCGTACTATTTGGAAATGCAGGTTTCAGAGCTTGGGTAGGAGTACAAGGCATGATTTATAATTCAGGGTTATTCCCTGATTATGAATCATAACGTAGTAATCGTTTTCTACTCAAACTCCCGTAGAGCAAGATAGACAAAGCTTACACTAATATAGTTCAATCGTTTTCTGAAAACTAGTAAAATGTCCTACGCGTTCCATTACATCTTTGATGATGACGTGTATAAAACAAACATAAAATAAGGCTATAAAACTAAGCAATTGTTGTTTTATTCTAAACAAGGTATTCATTATTAGTTAATGAATCTAGAAAACATCTTGAAAAATTAAACATCATACAAAGTATGAATTGTAGTGGAAACTGTTGGAATGCTCAGTCTAAACTTATAAAACACAAACCAGTAATAACTGAAGTTGACAGTTATATTCGTTTCCATAATTACAAACTACATCAGTGATCTCTAAATTATATAGCACCACATAAAAATATCAGGAAATTAAAAACAGCTTAAATATTGCACAGATTTAATTGTACCTTATAGGAGTTTATAATAATCACCAAATCCAGTCAGAATATTAGTGATGGCAATAGATGAAAGAATTAACCCCATAACTCGACTTATTACACTTGCACCACTAGTGCCTATGAGGCGATTAATAAAGCCAGCGAGTAGCATTAATATATAAACTAAAATGAGAACAGATAACATAACTAATGCCGTTTGCGTTTGTTCCCAAAGAGTATATACAGAGTTTTTAGTTAAGAGTACCGCTGCTAACATAGCTCCAGGGCTTGCTATGGAAGGCACTGCAAGTGGGAATATAGCAGTTTCTTTATGAGAGCTTTGTAATGATTTTATTTCTTCATCTGGTTTACTATCACCAAAAATCATATTGAGAGCAAATAGAAATAAAACGATCCCTCCAGATATTTGAAATGCTGGCAGTGGAATAGATAGTGCTGTTAATACTATTTCACCAACAATCAAAAAAAATAACAACACAACTGCAGATACAATTGTTGCGAGTAAGGCAACACGGCGCTTTGTTTTTTGGTCATATTGAGATGTTACAGCTATAAACACTGGTATTGTACCAATTGGATCTATAACAGCAAAAAACGTTATAAAAATTGCTAAAATATCGATCATATTATATATACTCCAGAATGAGAAGGATTTGAAAAATAACTAATCTGTTGAATTATCCTTTTTAAATTAATATTTTATAATCTAAACACTCTACTGATATTTAATTGTTTTAACAATCAAGAACGTTTACGTTTTTGTGGGTTTTGCATTTTGATGTAGGCTATTGCTTAACTTTTCTATATTATGAAAAACGAAAAAAGGACCTTACAGCCCTTTGCTCTTCGTTCAATATTTGTCTACTGCCTTAACCCCTTAAGACATTAAACAGTCCTTTAAATTGATCTGTGTTTTGAGTTTATATCTATTATTTAAATCAACATAAACTCAATTTATTCTTGTTTACTTAATAACTATTTAACACCAAGCTCTCTTAAACGTTCGTTTAAATAACTATCCGCAGTGTATCGCTCAGATAAAACAACATCTGGTCGAGGATGTAAAAATAAAGGCAATGAAATACGAGATTTAGTTGACGCTTTACCTGTTGGATTAATCACTCGATGAATTGTTGATGGGAAATAACCACCTGACATTTCTTGCAGCATGTCACCAATGTTAATGATTAAATGACCAAAATCACTTGGTACATCTAACCAAGACTCATCTTTATTTAATACTTGTAAGCCTGGTTCGTTTGCGGCTGGTAATATAGTTAATAAGTTAATATCACCATGAGCAGCAGCACGAATCGCACCGGGTTCTTCATCACCTGTCATTGGCGGGTAATGTAAAATACGTAATAAAGTTTGCTCTGAGCTTGCGATCATGTCTTTAAGATCTATCGAAAACTTATTTCTTACTTCTTTAGGTGCATTTTCTTGAACCCAAGTTAATAAATTAGCCGCAAGTTCGTTTGCTAAACGATAGTACTCACGAATTTGTTCTTCAAGCTGTGCCGGTACACGACCTTTAGGATATACATGGTAATACTCTTTTATATCTTTAACTTTGTGCCCTTTGGCAATCTCTGATGTTTCAGGTCCAAAGTAACCATCTTGATTTTCTTTACTAAAAGGAAAATTTCTTTTCTCTTCAGAATTAAAAAATGCTTGCCAATTTTCATAAATTGATTCAACTAATTCTTTTGGAATTGGATGGTTTTTTAATACACCGAAACCAGTATTACGTAATGATTCGACAAACAACTCCGCTGCATTATCTGCTTTATAATCTACTGTTTTTAATTCCATCTAAGACGCCCTTAAAATTTTATATATCAATTTAACTAATTGATAAGAAAAAGCCGGCAATGGCAGCACTCATTAAATTAGCCATGGAACCTGCCATAACTGCTCTGAGACCTAGGCGGGCGATATCCTTACGACGACTTGGAGCCATGCCACCAAGTCCACCTAGTAAAATTGCAATCGAAGATAAGTTAGCAAAGCCACATAATGCAAATGTAATAACAACTTGCGTATGTTCACTTAACTGATCTCGAAAATTAATAAAATCAAGATAGGCCACAAATTCGTTAACAACTAATTTTTGCCCGATAAAACTACCTGCAGTGATTGCTTCACTCCAAGGAACACCTAAAATCCAAGCTACAGGTGCAAATATATATCCTAATATTTGTTGAATTGTTATATCTGGCATGCCAAACCATTCACCAACGCCACCTAAAATACCGTTAAGCATGGCAATTAGAGCAACAAATGCCAGTAACATCGCACCTACATTCAACGCGAGTTGCATACCACTTGATGCTCCCCCAGCTGCTGCATCTATTACGTTTACTGGTTTGTCATCTTCATCAACTTTTATTTGTTCTAAACTTTCCATTGGAGTTTGTGTCTCTGGCACTATCATTTTTGCCATTAAGAAACCACCCGGTGCTGCCATAAAGCTGGCAGCTATTAGATATTTAAGATCGATTCCAATTGCAACATAACCAGCTAATATCGAACCTGCAACTGTTGCTAATCCTCCGACCATTACAGCAAATAGCTCTGATTGCGTCATAGTGGGTATAAAAGGTTTTACAACTAATGGTGCTTCAGTTTGGCCAACAAAAATATTAGCTGTGGCTGATAAAGATTCTGTTTTTGACGTACCTAAGATCTTTTGTAATCCCCCTCCTAAAATTTTGATGATCCAGTTCATAATGCCTAAGTAATAAAGTACAGCAACTAAGGCGGAGAAAAACACAATAATAGGTAAAACATTTAAAGCAAATACAAAACCCATTTTACCCGATGCTAAATCACCAAATAAAAAGTTAATACCATCAGTGGCATAACTGATCACACTTGATACTTTAGTTGATACAGCAACTAATATATCTTTGCCTAGTGGAAAATATAAAACAAAACCACCAATTAATATCTGTAAACCAAAAGCACAGCCTACTGTACGTAAATTAATAGCTTTTCTATTGGTTGATGCGATAAACGCGACCAATAGTAAGGTAGACATACCTACCAATGTCATGATTGTTGTCATTAAATATCCTAAAATTCAATCTAGCTTTTTAGCTATTATTATTGTTGTAATATTTGTGTGATTTTACTTTTAATTAAATCAATCGCGACTCTATTTTTACCACCACGCGTCACTACTAAATCAGCATTTTGTTTTGATGGTTCTATAAACTGGTAAAACATGGGTCTTACTGTTGCCTGATATTGTTCTATAACCGATGGTAAACTTCGACCACGCTCTTCAATATCTCTTTGCATTCTCCGCATTAAGCAAATATCTAACGGGGTATCTATAAATACTTTAATATTAAATTCTTCGCGTAATTTTTCATCAGATAGTAATAATATACCTTCAACAATAATCACTCTAGCCGGATTAATCCGTCTCGTTTTTTCACTACGAGTATGTTGTGCATAATCATAAATAGGCACTTCAACCACATTACCTGCTCGCAGTTGCATCAAATGTTCACACATTAATTCATGTTCAAACGCATCAGGATGATCGTAGTTAGTTTGTGTCCGATGATCAAACGGCAAATGAGATTGATCACGGTAATATGCATCCTCTTCTAAAATAGCAATTGCGCCAGGTTCTAACTCATTAACTAACTCATTATAGATAGTTTGGCTAAATAAAGACTTTCCTGATGCTGATGCCCCAGCTATAGCTATGATGGTTCTAGTCACAAAAAATTACATCCAATCGAATAACAAAAGTAGCCTACGATAACAAAAATAAAAAAAAAAATCTCTGTGGCTAGATAGAAAAAAGACAATCTACCTGCTTGGTGCAACTGCAAACAGGACAAATGTCCGGTGGAGAAATATATATAAAAAACAAGTCCTATTAATACAAATAATGTTTTAAACTCGTATATAACCAAGTTACTTGGAAATGCAGGTTTCAGATCTGGGGTTAGGATACGAGTACAAGGTATGATTTATAATTCATGTTTTTTTTTCCTGATTATGAATCATAACGCCGTTATCGTTTTCTACCAAAACTCCCGTAGGACAAGACGATAAGCGATCAACTGCGTCGTTATAAGATATTTATTGAGAATGACTAGACTACACACTACTCGCCGCGACTAAAATGCTTTTATCTCGAACAAAATTTAACCCTGAAAGATCAACAACCTCTAATAAAGGCAGAAAAAAGATTAAATAACATATGATAATTTTTACGGACAAATGTCCTTTGTTATAAGTTAAATATAAACTTAAATGTATACTTAAATAAATGCGTAAAATATTTTATTAAACGGATACATTTGAGGTTTACTTATGGCAAAAGCGTTAATTTTAATGGCTGATAGTGTTGGTATTGGCGCAGCACCCGACGCAGCAGACTTTGGCGATCAAGGTGCAAATACCCTTGCCCACCTTTTGGCTGAATATCACAAGCAAACAGGTGATAAACTCTCTTTACCAAATCTATCTCGTATGGGATTGATTGATGCCTGTGAGGCTGCGGGTAAAGAACCATGTATTATTAGTGATCGACAAACACCAATTACAGCTTGGGGTTATGCTAAAGAGATTTCAACCGGTAAAGATACACCTTCAGGTCACTGGGAAATGGCTGGCGTGCCTGTATTATTTGATTGGGGTTATTTTCCAAAACAAGTTCCGACATTTCCACAAGAACTGATAGACGAAATAGTCAAGCGCGCTGACATTCCTGGAATTTTAGGCAATTGTCATGCATCAGGTACCACAATACTAGAGCAATTAGGTGAAGAACATATCAAAACTGGTAAACCTATTTGTTATACCTCTGCCGATAGTATTTTCCAAATTGCTGCCCACGAAGAACATTTTGGCTTAGAAAAACTGCTAAAACTATGTAAAGTCACAAGAGAACTTGTTAATGAATATAATATTGGTCGTGTAATAGCCCGACCATTTTTAGGTGATAAAAGTGATAACTTTGCACGTACAGGGAACCGTCGAGATTTTTCAGTATTACCGCCAAGCCCAACAGTTTTAGATAAGTTAACCGATGCAGGCACTCATGTGATCAGCATTGGGAAAATTGCTGATATTTATGCCCATCAAGGTATAAACGAAAAACATAAAGCCCCGGGCTTAATGAATCTATTAGAAAAAACAAAACAAGTATTTAAAGAAGCAAAAGATAACAGTTTAGTATTTACAAATTTAGTCGATTTTGATGAAAAATTTGGTCATAGACGTGATGCTATTGGATATGCAAAAGCACTCAATCAGTTTGATCAATACTTACCAAACATATTAGAAGAATTAGAGCAAGATGATTTACTTATCATTACTGCAGATCACGGCTGTGATCCAACTTGGCCTGGTTCAGAGCATACCCGTGAATATGTGCCTGTATTAGCTTATACCAAAGGCATGAAGCCTATTGCATTAGGACAAAGAGATACTTTTGCCGATATGGGACAAACAATAGCGCAATGGTTTGATATTTCGAAATTAAATTATGGCGAAGGTTTTGCCGAGCAATTAAAAATAAAATAATCGAACAAATATAGAAAAAGGATAAAAATATGAGTACTCCACATATCGGTGCCAATGAAAATGACTTTGCACAAACAGTATTAATGCCAGGCGACCCACTTCGCGCACAATATATTGCTGAAAACTTTTTAGATGATGCGCGACAAGTAACGGGTGTTCGTAATATGTTTGGTTTTACTGGCACTTATAAAGGTAAATCGGTTAGCATTATGGCTTCAGGCATGGGCATTCCATCAATGTCTATCTATGCGCGTGAACTTATCGTAAGTTACGACGTTAAAAACCTTATCCGGATCGGTACTTGTGGTGGCATTAGTAAAGATATCAAAATTAGAGATGTAATTTTTGCTCAAGGTGCAAGTACAGATTCTAACGTAAATCGTACTCGTGTTCGTGGTTATGATTTTGCTGCGATTGCTGATTTTAATTTATTAGAAAAAGGTGTCAAAGCTGCTAGAACACTCGATATTAACGCTAAAGTAGGTAATGTATTTACTACAGATACTTTTTATCAAGCTGATCCTACCTTTTACGAAGTGCTAGATAAGTTAGGAATTATGGCTGTGGATATGGAAACTGCTGGTTTATATGGCGTTGCAGCTGAATATGGCGCTAATGCCATGGCACTTTTCACTGTGAGTGATCATGTGCTCACAGGAGAAGCTTTACCTGCTGAAGATCGTCAAAATACATTTAATGAAATGGTAAAGATTGCTTTAGAGTCTCTATAGCTCTGTTTCATATTTCTATTAATGTCACTGCCTAATGAAAATCAAAAAGGCAATAATATATTTTTATTATAGCCTTTTAATTATCTTTTTATTTCAGCACGAAGTGACCTTAAATAAATTTATTCTCCTACGTTAAACCATTTATGGCCTTTTTGAATAAGTAATTCATCAGCAGCTTCAGGCCCCCAAGTACCTGCTCTGTATAGCGACGGAGTACCTTCTTTTTCCCACTTTTCAATAATAGGATCAATCCAAGCCCACGCTTGCTTTACTTCATTTCTATGAATAAATAGCGCAGGGTTATTTGCTGCTGCATCTAGCATTAATCGTTTGTATGCATCTGAATGAAAACCATTAGTATAATCTTTAGACAAATCTAAATTTAATGTAACTGGCTCTAATTGCATATCTAAACTATCTAGACGTTTTGACATCAGAGTCAATTGAATGCTTTCTTCAGGCTGCAAACGAATAATTAAACGATTAGGTTCAATATTACCCACATTATTTTGATATACATTATGAGATACAGGCTTATATTCTACGATAATTTCAGCACAACGCTTTTTCATACGTTTACCAGTACGTAAGTAAAAAGGTACGCCAGACCAACGCCAGTTATCAATGTTTGCCCTGATAGCAACAAAAGTTTCTGTATGTGATGCTGTTGTCAGCTCTTCTAAATAACCAGGTACAACTTTACCATCTAGCTCACCTGGTACATATTGGCCACGAACGACATTTTCATCAACAGCTTCGTCGACTAAAGGACGTAATGATTCTAAAACTTTAAGCTTTTCTGTACGTATGCTGTTAGCACATAATTTATTTGGTGATTCCATTGCAACTAAACATAGTAACTGTAATAAATGGTTTTGAACCATATCACGCAATGCACCTGCTTTATCATAAAAACCAGCTCGAGTTTCAAGGCCAACGGTTTCAGAGATACTGATTTGAATATTATCTATGGTTTTAGCGTCCCATAAGTTTTCAAAAATAACATTAGAAAAACGTAATGCCATTAAGTTTTGAACTGTTTCTTTACCTAAATAATGATCAATACGGAAGATTTGATCTTCTTCAAAATATTCAGCCACTTTAGCATTAATCACTTCAGCCGATTCACCACAATATCCAATTGGCTTTTCAACAACAACACGTGATGTTGTTGTAATTAAATTCATTTGTGATAAAACTTCAGAACAGCTACCGTAAACAGCTGGCGGTAGAGATAAGTAAAAAACACGTGATTTATCTAATGAATCAGTTTCTAGCATGGCTTTTAACGCTTTCCAACCATCATTAACTTCAGTCACGTTAAGTGCTAAAGGCTTAATAAAAACACTGAATTTCTGCCAGTCTTTTTTATTGTATTCCCCTTGTGATAAATGATCTTGCAAACCTTGATTTACTTTCTCTAAAAATTCTTGCTCATTTGCCAATTCACGTACCGTAGGCACTATTCGAGAGCCCTCTGGTAAATTGCCTTCTTGATATGCACGATACATTGCAGGTAGTAATTTACGAAGTGATAAGTCTCCCCCGCCACCAAAAATTACAATATCAAATGGATTAAGCATGATTATTCTCTTATTAACAAAGCTAAGTAATGCACTTTTGTGCAGATAGACTAACAATAAACACAATTGACACCGGTGTCAATCTCGTTTAAGTCAGGCTATGTTATTTTAATAATTGCAATTATAAAATATATCTTCTTCATGGTCATTTCATATATACCAATTTTAACATTTAAATCTTTAATTCAACTGTTTTAAAACACTTAATAATAATTTCAATTAAATTAAGTTAAAAACCTGATTTTTAAGTTAATTACTATAAAGAACATGGGTAAGTTGCACAAGAAACAGGGGAGAAATCGATTGCTTCATAATACGCTTCATTAACAATTAGATTTTTATAAAATTTTCTATCCCTTGCATTAAGTTACTTAATTTGCTGAGTAATGAAGCTCACTGAGACCCCGTGTTCAAAACTTAAAAAGCGGCGATTTCACAAGCCGCGCATCCAAAATATCTTGCCATAAATACATCGCGGCTTTTTTAACCTTCCTCAAATCAGTTCCCGAAACCTCATAAATATCAGCCACAATGTCCGTAATAACTGCCATAGTTAGTTCTGGTTTTAATAAATGACTTTTAAACTTATTTTTGATCTTTAATTTCATCTATACCCAAACCACTTCAAGATGCAGGATTCAGTTGGAATTAGAAATGCTTTAGGCAAGGCATTGATTGAAGAACATGGTTATTCCCTTTTCAAAATCAATAACGCTGCATAAAGTATTTATAAACCAACCTTACAGGGACTTCTGAGCAAATCATGCTCGTTGTTGCCTGCATGGATGTAGGTACTAGAGCAATGCAGGAGCATATTGCCGGTCCATCTTTTTTTAAGGGAGTAACCATTAATGCAAAGATGCGCCTAGATCATGAATTGCTCAGCAGTCCTGAACCTCACATCTTGAAGTGGCTTGGGTATATACACTTAGGTTATAGTTATCTTATTTATTTGAAATAGATTTTATATATCTGTAGGTTAATTTGTTTAACACACAGTGTGTTTATATCGCTGTCAGTTTTTTAATCAAATATCAATGTTAAGTACAATGTATTTAGTGATTTAAAGATTGAGCTTAAATCAAGTATTATGTATGAGTTTTTCAGTAGGATAATAATAAATGGTAAAACAAAAACGCCTCACAGTTAAAAAATTAGCTTTAAGTGCACTCTTATTGATAAGTGCGGGTCAATTGTATGCTGCAACAAAAAGTCATATTGATGATAGCGCTGCAATTATTAGATATGACACCATACATCATCCTGTTATTGGCAAAGGTGGCATGGTTTCAAGCCAACGTATGATCGCCAGTGAAATTGGTGCTCAGATATTAGAACAAGGCGGAAATGCGATTGATGCAGCGGTTGCAACAGGTATAGCTTTAGCTGTTGTATTACCAAGAGCTGGCAACTTAGGTGGTGGTGGCTTTATGCTTGCGTATATTGCTGAAGAAAATAAAACCATAGCAATCGATTATCGTGAGATGGCGCCTAAAAAAGCACATAGAGATATGTTTTTAGACACAGAAGGTAATGTAGATAATAGTAAAGCACGTTTTAGTCATTTATCATCGGGTGTACCAGGCACTGTTGCAGGTTTATCATATGCCTTAGAAAAATATGGCTCTATGAGTTGGAAGCAAGTGATCACGCCAGCTATACAGCTAGCTGAGAAAGGCTTTTTAGTTTCATATGATTTATCAGAAAACCTGAAAAGTCGTAAAGCTTGGCTTACTTCAAACAAAGCAACAGCCGAGGCTTATTTTAAAGCTGGTGGAGAAAGTTACCAGCCAGGGGAAACCTTAGTTCAATCAGACCTTGCTTGGACTTTGAAACGCCTTGCTGAAAAAGGTCCATCTGAATTTTACCAAGGAGAAATTGCTAAGCGTATTGTCAATGATATGGCTAAAAATGGCGGTTTGATCACACTTGATGACATGGCTAAATACAAAGTGGCCCAAAGAGAAGCGATAACAACTACTTATAATGGTTATCAAGTTGCTTCCATGCCACCAACGAGTTCAGGTGGCGTACACATAGCACAAATGCTTAATATTTTGGAACATTTTCCTTTGAAAGAAATGGGATATGGCAGTGCAGATGCAACCCATTTACTTTCAGAAGTGATGAAACTTGCTTATGCAGATAGAAGTGAATATTTAGGGGATCCAGAACACTTTAATGTACCAATTAAAGGCATTACGAGTAAGTTATATGCCAAAGAATTAGCAAATAAAATATCACTATCAAAAGCAAAGCCTTCTAGTGAAATCAAACCTGGAAACCCAGCCCCTTATGAAAGTCCTGATACAACACATTTTTCTGTAATGGATAAATATGGCAATGCAGTATCGAATACCTACACTCTAAATTTTTCATATGGCTCAGGCATAGTTATCCCAAAAACGGGTATATTAATGAATAATGAAATGGATGATTTTTCATCTAAACCTGGTGTGCCTAATGGATTTGGTTTAATTGGTGGCGAAGCTAATTCAATTCAACCATATAAACGTCCACTTAGTTCCATGACACCCACTATGATTTTTAAAGATAATAAACCTTATGTGATTACCGGAAGTCCAGGTGGCAGCCGAATAATTACCACGGTTTTACAAGTGTTAATAAATGTGATGGATCATGATATGAATATAGCAGAGGCAGTTCATGCGCCTAGAGTTCATCATCAATGGTTACCCGATCGACTCGAGTTTGAAGCTGGATTTAGTCCTGATACTTTAAAACTATTAGAAGCTAAAGGACAAAATATTAAACCAGGTAAAACCATGGGCAGTGTTCAATCTATTATGTTTAATAATGGTTTGTTCTATGGAGTATCAGATCCGCGTCGACCTGATGCTGGCACAGTTGCTGTTAAACTGTAAATTTTCAACCTTATAATCGTTAAAGTGAAACGAATGGGAATTTACTGAAATATATTCCCATCTTGCTCGGTAACAAATATAGATAGGTGTCGCGCAGCCGACACCTTATCTTAGCCCGAGTCTAAGTTGCATGACTTATTTAAAAATGGCTGAGGTCTGTTGATCCTAAAGGAATCGCTAGCTTAGCGTAAGAAGCTATCCATGAAATCATGTGATTAACCAAAGCCAATCAAAAAAACATGAACTAAATAAAATTAGTTATCCCAATATCATCCACAATAATAGATATTGCTTTTTTTGGTTCAAAAATAAGCACAATTTCTAATTCGCTTTCTTTACTGATTGGTTTGTTCAGCTCAAGAGGAATCGTAACCGTTTGTAATACAGGCTCTGTCGGTGCATACCTTAAATCACCTTTTTCAAGCTCTGAAAAATCAGAAACTAATAGAGGAGCAAGGCTCCCTGCATTAGTCAAACCTTGCTTATATACTAAAACTGATTTATCAAATACCTCTACTCGAGCATCAGATAGTAAATTGTATGAATGGCAACCATTATGATCTTGTGAATCTAGTTGAGCTAAAGAAAAATGCAAATTAAACTTTAAATTGTGCTTATCAAATAGTAACTTAGCCTTTAAAAGTTTAATATTCAATCGAGTCTCAGTTCCTTGGATTAGGTCAATTTTTAAAATATTATTGGCCGTTTTAGTTCCGTTACGCAACCGTTCTACCGCCACATTACTCTGAGCTTTTGTTGATATTTTATGGGATAGAGTTGTAAACATATTTTCTGTGTTAGATATACTTTCAAAATCCTCTATCATTTTGAAATCAGAAGACATATGACGACTAACATAAATATCTTCTGGTAGCTCAAATTCATGAATTACAGGGTTATGAAGTATGTTTTTATAACCCTCTTTATTCGATAAGGTCACTTCTAAAAAAGCAGAAACAAAAACTTTGGTTAAATGCTCTTGTTGTTCTGATGACAGTAATTTCGAATAAAAGTCTTGTTTGCTACCCCAATGAAAATTATCAGACATATTTTCATTGAAGTTTATGTGATTAGCGCGGTAGATATAAATCGACTGCTTAAAGTAGTTTTCATCATGATCATCGAATTGAGTTCGATTCCACTGTTGGCTACCAAGAAACTGATAAACATCTGCATCGTGTCCACCTTGTAAAACAAGATAATTAACATTTTTTAAGATATTTCTCCCATGAGCGTGTTGATATTGCCCATCCATAGGCGCTAACGCGATAACTGATTTGATACCAAAACCAAAATTTACCTTATAATTACTATTTGGTAAATTATTCCATTGGTTGAATGACGCAGCCAAAGCAACAGCCTCACCTCCTCTAGACATCCCAACTAGAGCAATATTATCTAAATCTAGTTTTCCAAAAAAAGAGTGGCCTTTTTGAGTATTCCATTTCCGTAATAAGTTAAGGTGCTCAAGTAAAATCCAGCCTCGAGCACCATTTTCTCCTCTCAAATCATTCAAATAAGTTTGATTTACTTGTACTACGACATGACCTCGGCTAGCAAGTAATTCGCCAAGGTAATCAAAACCTGGTGCAGAGTTGCCATGAGTTAATAATACAAGGGGTAAGGGGTCGTTTTCTAATGGCAACCAAACTTTAGCCTCAAGCGGCAAGTTTTTGTGATTAAATTCATGATAAGCATTATATTTATATCCTTGATTTCTTGAATAGTTTTCAAGGAATCTAGGTAAATTAACTGTCGGAGCAATGATATCCGGTTTTGAGATACTAAATAAAAATGGTCTCTGTCCATAATTAACCACTTGGTATCTATATTCACCTTTTTTTGCTGGATTAGGAAGCTCACCCGCAGAGGTATTTGGCTGATGATATTTATCAATAACACAATTTAAAATATCTGAGGCTGATGTCGCACATGAACCTGTAATTATAACTAGAATTAATAATAAATAAAAAAAATGGGCAATCATAAAAATTTTCCTTAATATAAGAATTTGGTCTTGAATAGAAAGTAACACGAGCTATTAAAAGCGACATATATCTTTTTTAAAGACTGTATAACTTAAGACGCAAGAACATCAATTAAGGTTTAAACCAATTGAAAAAATACTCGTAAAAGATTGCACTAAAAATAAAGTCAATGAAACATACATGGTGATTATCAATTTTGTTTTAAGAAACCCCATAAAGGAAGTGAAGATTTATGCCTGCAATGTCGGAAGAACTGCCTTTATAAAAATTAATGCTAACATCTTAAATCCAAATAAATCAGGTAATCTGTCGGCTTCTCTTTATCGATATTATATAGAATAAACATTTTACGGAAAAATTTTTTCAGCTACATTAAGATATTATCTTGATGAAATTACAACCAATCAAAAAAGATGCAAATAATTATCATTTAGATGTTGACATGAGGGTTATTCTAACTGATAATCATTATCAACGAAACGCAGTACCTAACCTCAGACCACAAGGACGACATTTTGGCAGGAAGCCAAGCTTATTTAGATTTAAAGAAAGAAACCTGTAAACGTTAAGCAGTACGTTAAACTGTGAGGTCATTGATAATCTAGTATCTACCGCCCCTTGATATTGAACTATTGATGATTGACTCTTATTACTTGCTACTTGCTCATATCGGTGACGGTTGATATGAATTCCCAAAAAAGCCCTATAGGGCTTTTTTTTTACCTATTACTTTATATTTGTTTTAGTTATAAACTATCCACAGGCATTATCCCAATGACTTTGAGCATGATTAAAACAGGTAAAACCCGTTGAATATAATCTCCTGCGATATAAGTTTTATCTCTGCTAACTTAAACTCTCATTCTTACGCTTGTTTAATCTGTTTTACGATTACGACATAAGTATCATCGAAACTTATCTTATTGGTTCAGATAATAATCAATATTTTCATAATATCGAATGCTTTTAACTGTCACACCAGCCATTACTGAAAGTTAGAAAATATATAAGTGATTATTTATTTGTAGCTAAACGAGTTGCTAAACCCAAAAAGATAAAGCCTAGCAAACCATCTATGTGACGACCCAGATTGAATTTATTACCTACTAACTTACCAAATTGGCTAAACGAAAGTGCAAACACTACATTTGAAAACAACCCAATAACACTTAGCAATACACCGAGAAAAATAATTTGAATTGATAATGCAGAGTTGCCAGTTGTAAATTGAGGTAAAAACAAACTAAAAAATAGTAAAGCTTTAGGATTCAATAGATTATTAAAAAATCCTGTAACACCTCAATAACCCGTG
>NZ_NQMR01000260.1 GCF_002276045.1 Pseudoalteromonas sp. NBT06-2
TTAATTCACCGAGAATTGCTGTGGCTGTCACTGTTCTATTGATAATTCTGCTATTAATTGTTTTGGCTTGGTTTGTTTTTCACAAATTATTTGGTAAACGTAACTCTAACAAGCAATTAAACAGGGATTAAAAACAGCGGGCTCTTCGCTTCGCTCGATTTTAGCCCACTATTTTTAACCCGTTAATCGAGCGTTGAGGCTGTAGAATTTATAAAAAGTGACAATTGACGAATGAAATTTATGTGCTGTGCGCCCGTAAAAGTAATGTTTTAGTAGAATATTGCCTCAGAATTCACGTAGCAATGCGTTTTGAAGCTTAATTTTTAATGATTTTTGGGTCTGTTTTTTCTAAAAGAGAAATTCTACAGGCTCGTTATATTTTACAGGAGTATAGATTGAACATCAGGGTTATTTTAATATCAGCAATTCTATGCTTATTCTTCGTAATGTCTATCTACTATTATCAATTCGGAATTGGTTTTTGGTCTGATCATACAAAGTGGGCTGAATTGGGTAGCTTCTTTGGTGGAATACTAGGGCCAATTTTTGCGTTTTTCACTCTACTTTATTTAGCGTTCCAAGTTGAGATGCAGTGGAAGGAAAGTAAGGCGGCTAGAATAGAGTCGGAAGTAAATAATCGAGAGAATTATATTTCAACAAACCTCCAGATTCTTATGCCTAAGTTAAGTGCGATCGACTCTAGTAAAAATGCTCCTATGGCAGAGATTATCCTAAGGATGCATAGAGATGAAAACTTAGATAAAGATAATTTGCAGCTAATTAAACTTGGTTTGTCTGCAAGAGCTGAAACCTTAGTTGTCTGGGTAAATATTGCAGCCGCGCTATCGTATTTAAAAGCTGTCGATGAAAATAGATATTTAAATCAACTCACTATAGTAACAGTACAAATTGGTCAGGAACTTTGTTCAGCCTTAGATAGAGTAGTTAGATTGGCTACTGATATTAACTTTGAGCATCACTTTCAAGTCTGATTCACTAAAAAGCGCTTAACTGCGCTTTTTTCGTATCACTTTAGTCAGTTCTGCTCGGCTAAAATGAATCAAAACATAAACGCTCAAAAATAATTCAAACTAACGCTTGTTAATATGGCGAAATTCGCCTATATTAAATGGGCAGCCAACGCACAAAGCGTGAGGCACTAAAAACCTTAACTGAGAGAAATACAATGACAGATATAGAACTTCAAGAAAAACTAGCCAGCATTGATAAGCTACAAGCTGAAACACATAAACTTGTCGCTGACACCATTCACCTTGAAAAGAAAAATAAATGGTTTGAATTCACATTAGTTCTAGCCCTAATTGCTGCCACAGTCGCAGTGACAAAATTATTTTTATAATTGAGATTGAGGGCTGAAAAGCCCTTTTTAGATATATGAAGCCCAACCCAAAAAACTATAACCCAAGCCCTGACTATTTGCGTGAGCTAGTTGAAAAAACAGGTTTATCTCAAAGTAAAGTCGCTGAAAGTATTGGTATTCCCAGCCGAACATTTAGAGATTATCTTAATGGCAATCATAAAAGCAAAGCGCCATACCCAGTACAATATGCTTTAGAGTCCCTCGTAGATTAGAACAAAAGGATTTAAACACATGTCTACAACAGTTGTTGTTAAGCTGCTCAGCGAACCTGAAAGCAACCTTACGCCAAGAGAACATAAAGCTGAAATAAAAAAAGAAACTAAAACATATTGGTTAGTTTTGGTTGATGGCTACCACTCACCTTGGAAGTTTTCAAAATCTGATAACTTACGTATAAAACCTGAGTATGATCAACGTGAGTTTAGATTGCATATATCGACCGTGCAAAATCTAGGTACTATAGACACTCTTATTAAAGAAGCCACTAAAAACCACACGCAAAGCCAGCAAGAGCATGAATATTACCTCGGGAAAATGATGGGTTTAGCTGCGGGAGTATTTGCATGCTTTGGCCGAGAGCATGAACAATATGAGCGCATTATGGACTGCCGACAATCCCTAGAGGATGAGTGGCAACAATTAAAAGAAACAAAATAACTAAGTCTGCTCGGTTTGTCCGAGCAAAATATAACCGCACAAAAATAATTCAAATTAATTTCACTTTTTACTTGATGTAGTATGACATTTGTCATACTATGTATTTGTTCCCAACGGAACTTCACAATTTAACTTAGAGAGCCGAAGCGCAAAATGCGGGTGAGGCAAAAAAGGAAAATATCATGACTACTTTAAATAAAGAACAAGCAATCCAAATGTTAGGCGAGTACGCATTTAATCAGCGTACAGGTGCTGAAATCACTTCACGCATTGAAACTCTGATCAAATTCAGTGAAAAAAACTCAAATGTTTCAGTTGAAATTAATAACAACTGGTCTGAGCCTCCACGCTCAAGTAGCGTAAAATCAAAAATTCGACTTGGCGGCACTACTTATCAATATCAGGTTTGGGCTGTTGTTAGATAGTGTTTTTTTTGGGGCGGTTTGCCGCCCCGATGTTAACCTGAGACTTAAAAGGTGAGTGTAATGAATGGATTAATACAATTAAGGTTATCTAATGGTGCTGATTGGGATTTTCGTTTTAAAGCTGCAAGCGGTGAAGATATAAAACAAGCAGCAGCGCGCGCATTTAGAGCGTATAGAAAAAACAATGCATCTGAGATTTTTCAATACAACGCATGGTTAAATCAAACAAAAAGAGAAATTAACGAGTGGTATGAAAACAAATCTCCAGCGACACATCCCGACCTAAGATCTCTAGATGGCACTAAAAACCACTGGCTATATGAAGCCAGTCAAGGTCGAAGATATGGCAAGCAGCAATGCACACCTGTAAATACTTCGCCAGAACTTGAGTTGCATGTTGAAAATCCAGAAATAGAAAATGAGTGGATATGTTCGGACAACAAACATGGTTTAACACCTAAAATCACGATGGAATTAAAAATCATTGCTCGCAAAAACATTAATGATTTTTCAGAACTGTACTGTCGAGCATATGATGTTGCGATGCATGCTAAAAACTTATCAGGATTAAGCTGTTGGATTAGTGAGCAACTAGGCAGCAAGTCTAATCACACTTTAAAGGTCATAAAATGAAAAAAGAAATATCTAGAAATCCAAGCTTCACCCCAAGCCCATCATTCAGAAAAAATATTAATGATAATAAACTTGGAACTACCGAGCGATTAAATCAAATTTGGGATCGCTATGAATATTTATTGCAATCAAACGCGCTACATCTAGAGCCAGAAGAAAAACAGGTTTTGACTAATATATTATCAGGCTCATTTATAGAACCTAGTTTCATAGAGCATTTGGCGCAAGAGGTGATTGATAGTGACGATTATATTGCAGGTAATGAAGCTGCAAAATCTCTCTATGAAAAAATGAAAAATGTATCTTATGCTGAAATTTTGGCTACTGTAGAGCGTCTAGGTTTTTAATTGAAGAACAATCAATCAACGGATTTAACAGGACTCCAAGCGGGATATATAACCGTTTTGTCTTATTCTCATACAGAAATGTATGCAGGTTCAAATACAACATTTTGGTATTGCCTGTGTGAGCTGTGCGGCAATAAAGAAGTCTATCCGCGTGTTAGATTAACAAATAAGAGAAAAAAAATAGATCGTTGTGATACGTGTAAACGAGGCCCATGCGCAGTTTGCGGTAAAAAAATCACGACTGGAAAAACTATGGCTTTTATTTGCTCATCATCTAAGTGTAAGTTGAAATGGAAAACATTTAAAAATGGTCTAGCAATCAAAGAGAAAGTAAAAGAAAATCCGGATTTTTGGAAAGATGCATATCAAAAAGAAATGCAAAAAAGAGCTGAAGATCCGGAATATAATCAAGATTTTTTATCTTCAGCGAGAACGCGACAAGCTAAAAGCATTAAAAATGAAAGTGAAGAAAAACGGCAAGTGAGATTGAAAAAAGCTCGAGAACGTTATCACAAAAAAAAAGCAGCGCTCAAAGCAAGAATCATAGCCGAGCAAAATACCCCCAGA
>NZ_NQMR01000261.1 GCF_002276045.1 Pseudoalteromonas sp. NBT06-2
GAACGGCTAAGTAGGGTTAAATACTATGAATCTCACTAATGATGAAATTGCAGTTTTACGACAGTCTTTAATTGCTAAAGAGTCACAACTTAAAGTGCTTATTAGTGAGGTTTCATAATGAATTGGTTAATTATATCAGGAATTATATTAGCAATAGTGTGGGTGCTTAGTTACCTAATCCCTACATTTAGGAAAAAATAAATGTCCTTATGTATTGGTATAAATAAAAAAGGCAAAGTCATTAATAAACCTGAATCAATCTCTGAATGTCAGGATTTTATATTGATGTCACCAAATGACTTCAATGCCAATGCAGCGGGGCAGTTTGACCCTTTAGCTTATGACGCAGGTTTTGAGGGTGTCATAACTATGTTTATTGCGGGGATAGGTGTCGGCGCTATCTTGGCAATTTTAAATAAACTACGCCGTTAAATATTAAATAAGAGAGTAAAAATCATGAAACAAGCAATTAAATCTAAATTAGTAAAAACGGGTAAATTCTTATCTGCTGCGGCTTTAACAATTGGTGCAGGTGTTGCTCACGCAATTGATACCACAAAAGTAGGCGCATCTATTACAGCGGCTGAAACTGACGCACTAACAACAGGCGAGTTTGTAATTGGTTCAGTTGCATCACTTGTGGTGATTGGCCTAATCATCGGCATCGTTCGCAAAATCTAATGGCAAGTTTAATGTTTGGTGCGCTGTGTGGTGCATCATTCATTATCGGCATCTTTGTAGCTGTACTAGTTGTTCGATAATGAAATTAATCAAAAATAGGAGCGCATAAAATGCGAATTAAACTAGCGCTTACATGCGCTTTTTTTATGTCTTTTTTTAGTGATGCTGCAGAGCCTGATATGAGTGATTTAAAGTCGCCAACAAATGAGCCGACATACAAAGCAACTTATAACGGTGGTTTAGAAAGCTATGGTGATACAGAGGAACAAGCTTTTGATGCTATGTGTCAAAAATGGGGGCAACGATGGAATCAAGATGCTGTTCCGCCAGGTAATAAGTATTCATTTACTGGTGAATGTATATATGATGGCAAAAAAGCGAAAGTAATCAAATATCAATGGCATTCTCGGGACAACGCATATAAAGAATACCCTCAAACAAAGACAATTTCTCATGTCGGTATTAGACCTGTTGATTCTGAGCGTTGTCCGCATCCCGATTTTCTTGATTATGCATTGCCAGTTCCGCACCCCACAGATTCCGATAAAATCATGTGTGCAAAACCTTTGATTGAACCTGAGCCAGAACCCGACCCAGATAACCCAGAGGATTGCCCGCAGCTATC
>NZ_NQMR01000262.1 GCF_002276045.1 Pseudoalteromonas sp. NBT06-2
CTGAGCCAGAACCCGACCCAGATAACCCAGAGGATTGCCCGCAGCTATCTGGGCTTGATTTACCAGATTTGACATTTAGTGACGCTACACAAATGTGTTTTCCAAATCCGACAGGTACAGGCACTTGCAAGTACAATTCAAATGATGGTGTTTTTCAATTACCACCAAGCTTAGGTGAATCTGTTAATTGTGATACTTCTGAACCCGAAGACCCTTTTCCTGATAACCCCGATGATACAGACACACCAGATGAAAATGGCTGTGTTACAAAGAAAGGTAAAAAGTATTGTGCTGCAAAACCAGAAGATAATTGTAAGGTTGCAAATGCTGCTGTAAAAGTCGGTGATACATGGGATACAGTTATGACATGTAATTCAGGTTGCGGAGATATTGGCGGTGTTTTTTATTGCCCTGAAACCCCAGAAGATGATCAGGTACCAGAGATAAACGATAATTGTAGTGATGAAGTATTTAGATTGGCTAATCCTACTGTTTGTTCTAGTAAAACAGATGATACAACAGACAAAAATCAGGATGGTAAAGTTGATAATACAGATGTGGTTAAAGGTTTAAATACAGGTAATCAATTAACTGAATCTATTTTATCAGAATTAAAAAAAGGTAATGGTGAACAAACACAAGAGCAGAAAAAACTTAATGAAAAGTCATTTGCTACTAATCAATTATTATCATCACTTAATAACCAAGTAGGCCAAACCAATAAACAGCTTAAAAAAGTTACTGATAAATTAGAACAGCCACTTGCAGAAGTCACACAAGGTAAATTCGATATTGCCACAGCGCAAGGTGAACTAGACCAAATAAAAAACGACTATCAAACCAAAATGAATAGCATCAAAACTGAAGCGTCAAATTTAATACAAAATTTAAATGCAGGTGGAGGCGGTTTTGATTCTTGTCATGATTTAATTTCAATGAATGGCAAAGTACATACCCGTTGTATGTCTCAGTTCTCTGAAGAGATGGCACCAATTTCAAATGGTATCTTACTTTTCTTTACGATTTTATCTGGTTTTGTTGTTTTAGGGGGAGTAACTAAAAAATGATTGAATTCTTTAATGAAATGTATGCATGGATAACATCAGGTATCTATGATTTTGTAGTCGAGGTATATGCGTGGGTAATAATAAAAATTGCAGGTTTTCAACTTAAAGCAACAATGGCATCAATAACGTTTGCATGGGATATTGCGCGCGAGATTATCACTCAACTTAATATCAGTTCTGAAATGCAAGCCGCTCTTAACCGGTTACCACCAGAGGTTGTTGATAAGCTTAACTTCTTCAATGTCATAAATGGATTAAACCTTTTATTGAACGCATTCGTTACACGCTTTGTAATGAGGTTTATCTAATGGGTATCAAAATACATCACGGGCCAGATGGAACTTATAAAACAAGTGGCGCTATCAAAGACGATATATTACCAGTTATTAAGTCAGGTCGAATCTTAGTTACAAATGTACGCGGGTTCTCTAAAGAAAATGCTATAAAAGTGTTAGGTAAAAAGCATGTCCACAAAAATTTTGAAGTTATTTTTGTAGATACCGAACAACAACCAGGGCGCGATAAATTAGCGCGCTTTTTCCATTGGGCACCAAGGGGCGCATTCTTTGTTATTGATGAAGTGCAACGCATCTTCAAACCTAAGTGGCGTGACAAAGATATTCAAGAATTAAATTATGTTGGTGGTTCAGAGCAAGCCGCCTTAGATGATAGACCAGAGGATATGGATACAGCATGGGACATGCAACGCCATTACAACTGGGATTTTGTATTTACAACAACGTCAATCACCAAAGTGAGAGCAGAAATGAAAGATATGGCAAAGGTTGCCATTCGTCATTACAACTTAGGTGTTTGGCGCTTTTATAAGACGGTGGAACATGCAACAGATTCAAGAGGGACAAGTAAATCAAGCCAAGGTACAGTTAAGTTTTTCAACTACGTACCGAAGAAAGTATTTGCGCTTTATAGTTCAACGAAAACGGGAGCTTTTACAAATTCAGAGCCAAGAACACCTTTCTACAAAGACCCAAAAATACTTGGCTTACTTATCGCTTTGGCTTGTCTTTGGACTTACATTTTGTCTAAACCTGCTCCTAGAGCTGTTGGCGGTAGTAGGCCAGATAGCAATCAATCTGTTCAAACAGATAAAAAACCTATACAAAAAGTATCTGCATCCACTAATAATGATGTTTCTATCAATAGTAATGCTAAGACTGGTAATAATGACAATCTCACTGTATCTAACCAGCTCATTGATAAAAATCATAATCTAGACCCATATAACGACATACTTAAAAATGCTTTTATAACGGGTTCAGTATTTTCACTCAGAGAGGCTAATTACTCATTTAGCTCTGATATACAAGGAAGTGAATTTTCATTTAACTCAATAGATTTACGTGATGTTGGCTATCGTGTTAAGTGGGTAAAACCATGCAAGGCAAAAATATTTTTTGAGGGGAAATCATCTTATATATATTGTTCATATAAAAACTCAATACATGAAACCTTAGCCGACAATCAGCAAGCGGCTGAGCGAGTACCAACGGGAACGCAGCGAAAAGCGAGCTGATGGAGGGAAATATGATTTTAGAAATTACATTAGGGGTTACCCTCAATTTAATTGGTAATGTTCCAGGGCTTTGATTGA
>NZ_NQMR01000263.1 GCF_002276045.1 Pseudoalteromonas sp. NBT06-2
AACCTTAAGTTAATGACATTGCACGGCCAATAGCGGTCGTTGAGCTGCAATGCTTTTCTATAGGGGCGAGCGCTGCCAAATCATGCTAATGTTGTAATTCAGATTAGCCAAGATATTGATAACTAGTCAAAACATAATATGGCTAAGTGTCTTTCTGTTAAGCTATAAAATACAGGTTGGTACTAAATGGGGAATTTCCGTCCTGTATTTCACCTATTAAGGTTGCTTGCTTTTTTCTTAGAAAAACCAGTTGGTTGGATTTGGGTGTGCTGTTTCTCTGTCAATATATTGCATGCCTTTTATTGAGCGGGCAACAAGCCAAACTATAAAGTAACAAATAATAAACCAGCCAATTACATTTCCTGAGAGTAGTGTACCCATAAGCAAGTAGAGCGCACCTATCCAAAATGTTCTAATTTGATATTGATAATGTGACTTTAACCAATCAGAGGCTTCATTTTTGTTAATATAAGCCATTATGGCTCCAATCAGGCATGTTATGCCAATTAGGCTGCCAACTAGATATAGTATATAAACAATTTTAGCAGCACCCATAGTTCTTGTATTATTTTCTATTGCTTCGCCCATACGTTTTCTCCTTTGATTTTGACTCATAAACTGTTGTGTGTGACTGACTAATTTAAACAATGCGAATCGAATTTGATTCGCTTTCATTGTGGGAAACAATTGATGTTATTTCGGCATTTCAGGGATAGAGAAAGTTACCTTGCCGTTGGCATCTAGCATTTGAATGGTGGCAACATCGTTTTTGTCAACGGCGAATCTAATACGCTCTTTGCCTTTAGTGTCATGCAGTGAAAAAGCGGCGTCTTTATTTTTAGTCGACATAGCTATACGGGTAGCGCCTGCCGAGCCGTGTTCGAACATGTCTTTGTCTAAATCTAAACGGTCAAGAATGACAAAGCTTGCTGAAAAGTCGCCTTTATCGTTTTCAAACTTGTTAAAACCTATGGCCTCAGAATTTTTGTAGTCAAAAATCATTAAATCAGCCTTGGTACCTTTCATGCTGGCGGTAGCAAGTCCACCAGTTTCATTACCATCTTCATCATAAAATACAAGACCGGCAGGCTTAATTGAACGCTCAACTTCTTTACCGTCAATTACTGGGTTTGGTGCTCTTTCCGGTGTTGCTAGTACAACGCGATTCACCCCATTCTCACCAACGATATTGATACGCTCAACGTCAATTTCACCATAGCTGCTTTTTTGAAAATCATAAATTGAATAGCCAATAACACTTGCTAACAAAACGCTTTGAATTGTACTGACGAATGTTAAAGATCTTACTTGCTTATTATTTGAAGGTGTCATGTTCTATATCCCTGTTGTTTGATTAGGTATAGATTATGTTTCTCGGCGAAAGGGCTCAACCGGATAATCGGTGAGCGTAGAAATTCTATAACTGAACGTGGAAATATAGCGCTGAATAATTTATTCCCTTCATAGCAAATAAATGATTATTGCTCAAGCCATTGTTTAAATATTGGTGTTCGTTGGGCGCTGCAAGTTAATGGCTGCTTACGACCTATTACCGAAACCTCCAAACGATCTTTACCTAGCGGTGTGATCTTTTCGATTGCATCAATTGATACCATTTCGTGACGGTTAAGGCGAAAAAAATTGCTCGGGTTTAACTGACCTTCAACGGTGGTTAAGTTGGCGTCAGATAATGGGTATGATTTGCTTAGCTGATCAAAAGCTTGTAAGCCTGATAGCTCAATTCTGAAATAAGCAATATTTTCAACTTTCAATAGTTCAATACCTGAATGGCGTTTTATTGTGAAACGCGATTTGAAGTTTTGTTGAGCGTTGGTTGCAAGTGTTGATTGCAACTGATTTAAAATGTCTTGATTAAGCATGGAGAAGTTGCTTTTCAGCTGATGATACTTGTTTAATGCACCTATCAAAGATTCTTTGTCAAAGGGCTTTAACAAATAGCCAATGCTGTTGCAGCTAAATGCTTCCATTAAAAATTGATCGTACGCTGTAGTGAAAATAATCGGGCAGGGAACTTCAACTTGTTCAAGCGCAATAAATACCGAGCCATCGAGCAGCTCTATGTCAGAAAATAGCAGGTCGATTTTTGTACCTTTGTTAATGGTTTCGACAACCGAGCTGATTGAGTCGATAACAAAGTCAATTTCAATGTCCTGTTTTATTTCTTTTAATAAAGTGATTAGGCGTTTTACCGCCAATGGTTCATCTTCAATAATGCCTACTAACATCAGTCCCTCACTGGCCGGAATTTTTGGTTAAAATTAATGCAGGTATTGACACCCTAAACAGCTCACTTGTTTTTAAAATGGTAACAGGTGAATCGCTTAAGCTTTGGTAGCGTTTTACAAGGTTTTCTAATCCTGTCTTGGTTGATGCGGGCGCATTGAGTTTTTGCCTCAACGGGTTTTCTATGTGAACCATATCATTGCCAAAAGTTACAGAGATAGTTAGCGGTTCTCTCGTTGAAGCAATATTATGTTTAATTGCGTTTTCTACACAAGTTTGTATTGCACCGGGGGCAATCATGGTTTCTGATATAGATTCTTGCGCCTGCTCAATAACCAGTTTGTATGCATTTTCAAATCGAATATTCATGACTTCGCAATATTGGGTAATGAATTGTAGTTCATCGGCTAGGCTTATTAGTTCTTCATCTTTGTGATTGAGAACAAACCGATAGAGGTTAGAGAACTTAGTGACATATTGCTCTGCTAGTTTGGCGTCAATAGGAATTAAGCTCGCCAGTACATTTAGACTATTAAATAAAAAGTGCGGGGTTATTTGCTGCTGCAATAGCTTAAATTGGGCGTTTGCATTTTCTTTTTCGGCAGCGAGTTGCCGTATTGCGGAGCGATGGCTTACCTGTAAGCTCAGATAAGACAAATACAATGCGGCAATAATTAAGTGGATGATAAAGAAAGTGTAGCCAATATTGGTTACTATGCCAGCAGTTGATGGATACCAACCTGATTTATCCAAGTATATAAAAAGTGTTAAGCGGGTGAGCAAAAATATGCCAGTAGTAACCACTGCATTGATAATGCCTGAAATAAATATCACCTGTATAATCGCACTCAAGTTGAGTTGGCGATCATCGTAAATGATAGTCCGGGTAATCCACGCACATGAAAAGTAACTACTTAATCCGTATAAAATAAATAACAAATGCTCGATAGGGCTGTAAAAGCTCGTTTCACCGAAAAGCTGGCTAACGCTAAGTATAGTGTAGAGTATGCTTGCCAAGCCAAAGATCAACACAACGGCTTTTTTTTTCGTATGATTCAGTGTATCTAACATACAGGACTGTCTTTTTAATAAATAATTATAGGCGAGTTAATTTGCCATAAAGTGATGCTAATAACAAACTTTAATTGGTCTTATAACTCAGTGATTCATATGTGGTTTTATGTTGTTTTTAACGATTCATAGCTATAGCCATTAGAAAGTATACTGCCCGATGTTGCTTCCTTTGGGCTGAGCTATCAAACTTGGTGCAATTTTTCTTCAACTAAATGCCATATATACGTACGCATTTTATATGTTTATGTCAATTAATCGTTGTAAAGCAAGTGGAGTCCATACATTGTGTCGTGAGCGGACGCTGACGTTTAATGCGGTGTTCACGATATAAAGATCTAATCTGAGTCACTATTTTAAGAAAATTACTTTATGACCGCTTTGTCGGAAGCAATGTCATTA
>NZ_NQMR01000264.1 GCF_002276045.1 Pseudoalteromonas sp. NBT06-2
CTTTTTGGAGCATTCACATCAACAACCCAAAACCAATGGGGTCGATAGTTATTGGGCTATTAATGTTCATACAGTTTAACGTACTGCTTAACGTTTACAGGGTGTTTCTCAGCATAACAAAACACTGCAGTGGAGTGCCTTGTTGATAATGATTATTGTTTATAATTAAAAGTAAGTCAAGATCTAAGTGATAATTATTTGTGATTGTTATATTGCGTTACACTCCCCTATATTTTGATTCACTCATCTAAGCCATGAATCCGTTCATACGCAATATCAGCTCTAATTATACTAATTCAGGCGATAAAGCATTAATTGCATTCCATGCTAACCACATCATTTTGGTTTTTTCATTAAAACCTTAGTTTAATCCTAGTCGTGAAGATTTAGAACCAGAAATTTTATCTGTAAATATTAAAGATTGATCACACCCTTCATTTTTAAAAACATCAACCTGTAAATTTATACATGCTCTACAGCCCTTATTATAAAAGCCTGTAGAGCAAAAATAGGAAAGTAATACGTTTGTGTACACCCTCCCCAAAAAAATTAGCTGAGTAACTACCACTACATAACACTCTCACTATTGCAAATGAAAGCAATTATCATTGCTATTACACATTGATTGTTACATACCATTTTATTAGGATAACTATGAAGTATTCAGTATTATTTTTAGCACTTAATGCAGCCTTATCAGCGCCTTTAGCACTCGCAGATGATAAAAAAATCGAAGTAATTGAAGTACAGGGATCTTATTTTAATGATTATAAAATTGATGATGCTAATGGTGCGATGCGTACAAATACGTCATTATTAAATACAGCGCAATCTGTAACAGTCATTCCAGACACCATAGTTAATGAGCAGTTAGCAACAACATTAGGCGAAGTACTACTTAATGACGCAAGCTTAACGGCAGGTTCTAAGCAAAGAAATAGAGAAGTATTTAATTTACGTGGTTTTACTTTAAGTTCTTCTAATGGTTACTTACGAGATGGTCATCAGCATTGGTCTCATTACCAGCAACCTATTGAAACTCTTGAAAGTGTTGAAATTATTAAAGGTCCATCAAGCATTTTATATGGCCAATCTGCACCGGGTGGATTAGTTAATATGGTGACTAAAAAACCAACTACAAAGACGATGTTAAATGTTGGTGCTGATGTTGATGGTGAAGGGTCTACACGATTTGTTTTAGATACGGGTGGTGCACTAAACGAAGATGAGTCTTTAAGATACCGTAGTGTTCTGGTTAAGCAGGACGTTGATTACTGGCGTGAATATCAAAATGGTGAACAAAGAGCACGTGATCGTTTTTTAGGTGCAGTTGTAGTCGATTATGATATATCAGATAACACTTTAGTGAGATTTCATTACGATCGCACAAATGATAAAGCTGGTTTAGATACTGGATCATGGCTTAATAGTGCTGGTGATATCATCGGTGATGATAAAACAATTCGAGATATGTCATGGGCATTTACTGATATCACTGTTGAAAATATGGGCTTTGATATTTCTTATTTTTTAACTGAGCAATGGCAAGTAAAACTTGGCTATAACGAGCAAAACTTTAGTCGTCAGCGTTTCGAGTCATCACCTAGAAAGCCAAGTGATTTTGTTGAAGGTGGTACTTATATGTCTAAACCTTATGATAGATATGATGATTGGCAATTTAAAACTATGTTTGCTGATTTTGTCGGCGAATTTGAATTAGTGAGTATGGAGCATCAGTTACTAATAGGTGTAAATTCATTAGATTATTATTACGGTCAGTTAAAAACAAATGCCGATAACTTTGAATATCATTCAGGTATGAGTGAACCCGTACGTCCAGATGTAAACTATAAAACAGATGATTCTTTATATACTAGTGAATATGATTATTACGGTTTCTATATCCAAGATTTAGTGTCTGTGAATGAACAATGGCAAGTCTCTTTTGGTGGTCGTTATGATAAACAAAATAAAGAAGGTGCAGATAATGAATCTTTCGTACCAAAACTGGGGGTGCTATATCATCCAATTGAATCAGCAACTATTTACACCAGCTATTCTCAAAGTTTTGAGCCACAAAGAAGTAACACTTTAAATGACGATAAAGATAAAAACCACGGCATGAAATTAGATGCTGTGACATCTAAACAATTTGAAGTTGGTGCTAAATGGCAGTTATTTAATGAACGCTTGTTATTGACTACAGCTTTGTTTGATATCAGTAAAACAGGAAGCTTAATTACAGAAAACTTAGAAAATAACCCAGAGTTCGATACTATCACAACGCAATCTGGTGAGCAGCACCATAAGGGCTTTGAACTTGCAGCACAAGGTGCAATAAACGATAAGCTATTTGTAATGGCTTCAAGTGCATACCTAGATGCAAAATATGAAAAAGATGAAAATTATGAGGGAAATACCCCAGTAGATGTTCCTAACTGGTCTGCTTCTTTATGGTCTCGTTATGAATTAAACGATGCATTAGCTATTAATGCTGGTGTCTTTTTCGAAGGTGAACGTTTTGCTAATAGTAATAATACTATCACTAAAGACGGATATGCACGAGTTGATGTTGGCGCGACTTATAAGATGTCACTAGGTCAAAAAGATATTAACTTTAGATTTAATATTGAAAACTTATTTGATGCTGAGTATTTAGCCGGTGGTGGAGAATATAATGTGACAATCGGTGAAGGTACAAACTTCCGTTTAGCAGCACAGTTTAGCTTATAAGCGATTACACTTTTACAAGATAATATCCATTTAAGGCACTTTCATACATAAAGTGTCTTTTTGTACACAGCATATACCCAAGCCACTTCAAGATGTGAGGTTCAGGACTGCTGAGCAATTCATGATCTAGGCGCATCTTTGCATTAATGGTTACTCCCTTAAAAAAAGATGGAACAACGAGCATGATTTGCTCAGAAGTCCCTGTAAGGTTGGTTTATAAATACTTTATGCAGCGTTATTGATTTTGAAAAGGGAATAACCATGTTCTTCAATCAATGCCTTGCCTAAAGAATTTCTAATTCCAACTGAATCCTGCATCTTGAAGTGGTTTGGGTATAAACATTATAGATACGCGGGTTATTTCCGTTATTTGGATTCATTATTTAAAAGTCAGGTTCTTCAAAATCCAAGAATTCTTCAACTTCCATATTTTCGGATACGTATCCAAATCGACGTGGCAGAAGACAAAACTTCTCTGATGCGGTTTAGCCGTTTTCAAGTTGGCCGAAAACGTCATTTTGTATTTTTAGGTTTTGAGTTTTATTGGGGTACTGACTCAAACGGTAAGGCAAGACTCAGGAGACGAACCGCTGCGAAGAAACAGAAGGCGACCCTAAGTGAGTATTATCAATGGATCAAAGCTAAACGCTCATTAAAACTCAGAGACTGGCTACCTCAATTAAAGCGAAAACTGGTAGGGTTTAGGAATTACTTCGGGCTTCCCGACAACAGCCGAAGTCTGGCAGGTGTATACGATTATGCTTTGCATACCTTATATAAATGGCTGAACAGGCGTAGTGGTCGACGAAGTTATAACTGGAGTAATTTCAAGAAAATGTTAGAGTATTTTACAATTGAGAGTACCAAAGTAAGCAAGCGATATATTCTTGTCGATTGGTACTAGCCGATAACATTGAAAAACCGAACA
>NZ_NQMR01000265.1 GCF_002276045.1 Pseudoalteromonas sp. NBT06-2
ATTAATTCACCGAGAATTGCTGTATAAAATTGTCATATCTAGCAACATGTTATTATTTATGTTAAAACTGCCCCAATCAGATCAATGACCCAACTAACGGTAGAAAACGACCCAATGGGTTGATATTAAATTGTTAAAGGGCAAATCAAGCTTCTGTATTCGACAGTGAGCTCTCAAGGAAAGTTAATATGAGTTGTAATGAACTATTTTTTTCTAGTAACGATACAGATGAAACCCTTCACCAAATAAAATGATATTCAAGCTTAAAAATACAATCGATTTATACAAATTAAAATCGCGTAGCTAATTAAAGGACAATGTATTCATCATCCTTACAACTGAGATCATAGTTCTAATTCCTGTGTTACATTTACAGCTATATTAAAAACCTATAATCCAGCTTAGTTTTTAGGCGAACCAATTAAACTTAGTTTTTTAATTTTAATAACAAAATCTTTTACACTAAGAGGAGCTTCAATAAATAAATTAGGATCGCTAGGAAATCTAATAGTTTTTGCTGAATCTACAAAACATTCCCACTTTGTGATATGTTCTTTTGGTTCTTCATAAACGTGAATACCATTATTTCCGCTAGCACCTCTCCAACGATACTCTCCGTTTGGTAGTTTTTCAGCAACACCATTTTTATTCGCTCTACAGTCGTTAACCCCACTGATATCCCAATAAAAAGTATTTTTAGTACCTACATAGGACTTAATTGGGTGCCATGCAAATTTATTGATCTTAACAACATTAAATAAACGGCTTTCAATTTCACTATCGATAAAACTGTCTTTAGTAGATTTAGTGCATATTTTTGATGAACTCTGTAAGTTAAAAGGTCCTACATATTTTTGCCAATCATTTACAGTAGAGCACGATTCATTGATACTTAAAACTGCATAATTTAAAGAAATATCTTTAGATAAATGCTTTATAGTTATTTTCTCAGACTGCTCTATCACAAGTTTTGATGGGGATATTGTTGGTTTTGATAAATTTACAGTCCTTGTTGCTTTTAGAAACTCGGCTTCATTTTCAGGTATTCTATTTCCATATTTATCTTCACAATACCATTTAGTTGTATGAACTTTTACATCGTTATAAACAACATAATTATTCTGACCTTCATGCTCTCTTTCTAATGGTTGATTTGGACCATGGGTAGTTGCAAAGCATGTTTTTGCATTAGTAATATTCCAATAAAAAGCTGTTTTTTCACCTGACTTTATAACTGCAGGTAACCACTCAAATTGTTTAACCACCATTTTTGGCGCTTCTTTGATATTTAAAGTGGTTTCTAAAAACGTGTTGGTATCAACAGGTATTCGATTACCAAATTTATCATTACAAAACCATTTCGTAGTATGTAATTTAGGCTCATCATATCTATGATTACCGTTATTTCCGCTAGAAGCTCTTGTTTTATTATTACCGAAACAAGATTCTGCATTTTCTACATTCCAATGGAAAGATGCTGTTTCTCCGGCTGTAATTTCTTTTGGTAACCACTCAAACTGCTTTACCACCATTTTGGGTGCTGGTTTTATATTTAAAGTTGTTTCTAAAAATTTGTTTTCGTCAAAAGGAATACGATTTCCATATTTGTCATTACAAAACCATTTAGTAGTATGTAATTTAGGCTCATCATACCTATGATTACCGTTGTTTCCGTTTGCTGCTCTTGTTTTACCATTACCATAACAAGATTCTGCATTTTCTACATTCCAATGAAAAGATGCTGTTTCTCCGGCTGTAATTTCTTTTGGTAACCACTCAAACTGCTTTACCACCATTTTGGGTGCTGGTTTTATATTTAAAGTTGTTTCTAAAAATTTGTTTTCGTCAAAAGGAATACGATTTCCATATTTGTCATTACAAAACCATTTAGTAGTATGTAATTTAGGCTCATCATACCTATGATTACCGTTGTTTCCGTTTGCTGCTCTTGTTTTACCATTACCATAACAAGATTCTGCATTTTCTACATTCCAATGAAAAGATGCTGTTTCTCCGGCTGTAATTTGAGATGGGATCCATTGAAACTGATTAACTCGCATGGCTGGAGCAGTTATAGATAATGGCGCTTCTAAAAACTTGTTAGGATCAGCAGGTAAACGATTTCCATATTTGTCATTACAATACCATTTAGTAACATGATACTTTGGGTCGTTATATTGATGATTACCATTATTTCCGCTAGGCGTTCTGATTTTATTATTACCAAAACAAGATTCTGCATTTTCTATATTCCAATGGAAAGATGCAGTTTCTCCGGCTGTAATTTGAGATGGGATCCATTGAAATTGATTAACTCGCATAGCTGGAGCAGTTATAGATAATGACGCTTCTAAAAATTGGTTCGGATTGGCTGGTAAGCGATTACCAAACTTGTCATTACAGTACCATTTTGTAACATGATACTTCGGGTCGTTATATTGATGATTACCATTATTTCCGCTAGGCGTTCTTATTTTATTATTACCAAAACAAGATTCTGCATTTTCTATATTCCAATGGAAAGATGCAGTTTCTCCGGCTGTAATTTGAGATGGGATCCATTGAAATTGATTAACTCGCATAGCTGGAGCAGTTATAGATAATGACGCTTCTAAAAATTGGTTCGGATTGGCTGGTAAGCGATTACCAAACTTGTCATTACAGTACCATTTTGTAACATGATACTTCGGGTCGTTATATTGATGATTACCATTATTTCCGCTAGGCGTTCTTATTTTATTATTGCCAAAGCAAGACGCTGCATTTTCTATATTCCAATGGAAAGATGCAGTTTCTCCGGCTGTAATTTGAGATGGGAGCCATTGAAATTGTTTAACTTTCATAGCAGGAGCTTGAATAGTTAAAATCTGGGGTAAAGTTGTATAACCTGAGCATTGACTATAGTTATTACAAGCCCTCACTCTAAACTGGTAACTTCCAGGGTCTTGTATCATATCTATAGACGTTGAATAACTTGTGTTACTTCCTTGCCATGTACCACTATTTTTTCTAACTTGATATCGATAATAATCACTATCGGATACATGAGACCAAGAAAAGTTTAAATAATTCCCAGAAGCATTCCCGGCTAGATTTTGAGGCTGATAAGGTTCAGGCGCTTGAATATATAAATATGCAGATAAATTTATTTTATTCCCTTCTTTATCTTCACACACCCAACTTGTTCTTTTAGTTTGTGGAGTACCATAGCTATGTCGACCATTATTTCCACTTGGTGTACGTGGTTTATTATTTCCAAAACAGGATACTGCATTTTCTATATTCCAATGGAAAGTAGTATACTCTCCCACTTCAACAACCATTGGG
>NZ_NQMR01000266.1 GCF_002276045.1 Pseudoalteromonas sp. NBT06-2
TAGTATACTCTCCCACTTCAACAACCATTGGGATCCACCTAAATTCCTTTACAACCATTTTAGAGGCTGCTATTGAACTAAAGCTTATTAAATTTGTTATTAAAGCAAATAGTAAAAAATATAATTTTTTTGAAAAGAAGTTTAGTACGTGCATTTACTTTACATATCCTTTGGTAAGTAACTTTATACATATATTCGCTTGTTCATCACCCAACAAAAATACAGTAATGATAATCACCATCAATTAAAGAAAGACATTTTACCTATTTCACTTTGATACTCAACATAAAATATCAATAAAACAGCAATTCTCGGTGAATTAA
>NZ_NQMR01000267.1 GCF_002276045.1 Pseudoalteromonas sp. NBT06-2
TCATTATCTTCAACTAATAAAACGTGACACCCCTTTAATTGCGCTGTTGTATTATTAATATTAATTGATTGTAAGCCTTTTCTAATTTCTCTTTCATAATTTTGTGCTGAACATATTGCACTTTTTAGACTTGAAATTGTAATCGGTTTATCCAAAACAAGATTGATATCTGTATGTTTAGCTGACTTTTTAAGTTCGTCACGCCCATATTCGGTCATTATAACGATAATAGAAGTTTTACTGAGTGAATGCGATAATTCTGATTTAATCTTTTGTACAACTTGGATATCAACTTCATTAGGTCTTTTGCAATCGATTAAAACTAAATCATATATTATATTACTATGATTTAAATGCGTTATAGCCTTATTACTACCATCAATTGCATCAACTTTTATACCTTCATTTATCAGCGTATCATATGAAATTTCTCGGGCATATGCGTTATCATCTACAATAAGTACAGCCATATTTTCGACTAACTTTGGCTTTACTTTGACTTCATTTATTTCCTGGTTTTTTATTCCAAAATTAGCTGTAAAAGTGAAAGTACTACCTTCACCTTCGGTACTGTCAACGGTAATACTTCCGCCCATTAATGCGGTTAATTTTTTACAAATTGCTAAACCTAATCCAGTACCCCCAAACTTCCTTGTTATTGAAGAGTCTGACTGGCTAAATGGTTCAAACAGTATTTTTTGACTCGCAGTAGATATGCCAATACCTGTATCTTGGACAGAGAATCGTAAAGTCAGTGATTCTTTTTGCAATTTAGCAACTTCAGCTTTAACTATGACTTTGCCGTGAGGTGTAAATTTAATCGCATTATTAATTAAATTAATTAAAATCTGATTTAGTCTTAAAGGATCACCAATAAGCATTTCAGGTATATCTGACGAGCAATCAAAAATTAATTTAATATTTTTATCAGCTGCACTTAAACTATTAATAGTAGATAAGTTACTAAACATATCTTCAATTTGAAAATCGATATATTCCAAATGTAGTTTAGCGGCCTCTATTTTTGAGAAATCAAGAATGTCATTGAGTATTGCTAATAGTGAAGTTGCTGAAATATGTACTTTATTAATATAATTTTTTTGTTTCTCTGTCAGCTCCGTTTTCAAAGTTAAATAAGACATACCAATAATTGCATTCATGGGTGTTCTAATTTCATGACTCATATTGGCTAAAAAGTTAGATTTTTCTTTACTTGCATCTTCAGCAAGGATTTTAGCTTGATTTGCACGTTTCAATTCAATATTTTTACGTATTAAAACGTTAACAAAAAACAATAGAATAAATAAAACGACACCAATAATAGTTAAAGCACGTTCAATTTCTATGTTTTTAATTTTTCTTTGCAATTTGATATTTTGTTCAGATGTAAAATTAATAATAGGATTTTTAATTAACTCTAACCGCAACATAGCCGATTTTTCATGGTTATTCACAATAAACCAGCAATGCAATTTAAAAACAGTCCAATTTCCCCCAAAGTTATTTTTTTTATTTAGAATTTCAACTTCATTAAGTTTACTGATGATTTCTTCTGAGGTGACATAACTAAAGGAATTAACATATTGAAAAAGTAACAGTTGTAATTCAGTGATTTTTTTCTGATATTGCATAACTATGTTATTCACTTTGTAGTTGCTTACCATTCTAATAGAAGTTTTTAGCATGCTGATCATTTGAATCAAACTCATAGATTTTTGTTGATAATTTTTCAATGGTACTTGCAACACGTCATTTGAATTTAATGTATATAAAATTTGATCTAGTTGTAATTGCTTTTGTGCAAAACTATCATAATGTAGTTGGTTGCTAAAGTTAGCATTTAATAATTGAATTTTATGTTTAGGTAATACTTCATTTAACGCTTGTATTGAACCTTGCCTTTTAGATAATTGTTCATGCTCAACGGTTAAAAGCGAAATATTTATTGAAAATAAAGTAAACAACAATAAAATTGTAATTTCGAAAATATATTTTAAAACAAAAGACTTCAAGCTCATAATTCAACCAGATTTGCTGAAAAAGATTGGAGTAGCGCAACAATGTCTTCTACTTCAGATGTAGATAATTGTATTCCTAACTGGCTTTCAGCCATTATTATTACAGCTTCTGATAATTCATGAACACTGCCATTATGAAAATAAGGTGATGTTTGCGCTATATTTCTGAGTGAAGGAACCTTAAATACAAACTTATCACTCTCTTTTTTAGAAATGATATATTTACCCAAATCTGCTTTAAATTCTTCTGGAAGATCGTTTAACATGCCAAATTTTTGGTAAATATTCCCCCCGATATTTACTCCTTGATGACAAGTTGAGCATCCATAATTGACAAATAAATCTAGCCCTCTTTTTTGCTGCTTTGTTAATGCATCACTATCACCTAACAAATACAAGTCAATCGGTGCATTAGGTGTTATTAATGATTCTTCATAAGTAACAATAGCTTTGAGAATATTTTCTTCATTAACTCCATTTTTACTAATATCCATAAAAGCTTTGTAAAAATATGGATCTCGCTTTAACTTCTTTATTATTTCATCCCAAGAAGAACCCATTTCAACTGGGTTATGTATTGGGCCAGCAACTTGCTCTGTTAAATCTGCAGCACGTCCATCCCAAAATTGTTTAAAATTAAAAACAGAATTAAGAACCGTAGGGGAGTTTCTATTGCCTAATAAATTATTAATACCAGTTGATAATGCCATCCCATCATCACCACCAAAATCAACCATGTGGCATGAGGAGCATGAAATAGAGTTATTTTTTGATAACATTGGACTGTGGAATAAAGCTTTTCCTAATGAAACCCAATTTTTATCTATTTTAATGTTCTGAGGTATTGGCTGTATCGGAAAGTTTACTTCTTTAAAGTCATAAACTGTTGATTCTATAGTTTCATATGTGAAATCCTCAATATTATAATAATAAATAGATAAACTAGGTATTAAACATAAGAGAAAAGAAAAAAATAACAGGATATTATATTTTTTACGCATAGGAAATTACTCGCTCTAATACAATAGGGCTATAAGCTTTAGTCCAAATAACATCAATATATCTCTCATATAGGGAGTTCATTATAAATTTAAATTTTTGAAACACTTTAATTTCAAACATCAGGTATAAATACTACAGCTAAGTTTGTATTCATAATTTATTCAACTTCATCTTTAGTATTATATTTTTTTAAGTCACCAATTAGACTAGCCGCTAAGTTATTTGCTTGTTCAAAATCGAATTCATCTAATATCACATTTAAATCAAGCAGTTTACCTTTATGGATACTTGCCACAGGTATTGTTTGTAAATAGTTAAGTTGCTCAATAGCGGCTATATCAGAATTTTCAATAAAAATTTTTAATTTCATTAATCCTGCTAATAATTTATTAATATCACTATCACTTGAGGTATTAACTGCCTCAACTAAAGGCTGAAAATCTACAATGTTA
>NZ_NQMR01000268.1 GCF_002276045.1 Pseudoalteromonas sp. NBT06-2
GCTTTTTGAGAAGTTACAAAATAGTGCCATAAGCTGCCTTTAGTGCATAGAACACAAACGGCACTATTAGTTGATATGTCCCCTTAATTAACTAACATTAAGGATCTCCATATCCTGTGCATTTTCATGAGTTAAACTTACTATTTGACCCAACAATGATGCCAACCAAGTCATGAAGCTCAATAGCGTCTGGTAATCCATTTCATCATTAATATGTTCTGGTGATATGTCCAGCTCAATCTCAGAAATGATGAAAAAATGGCAGAAAACACTTATCTTATCGTTGAGCCAGATAACTAAAGTAGTTGGATTATCTTCTTGCAATGCCTTTATATCTTGGAAGTTGCCAGGAAGCGAGATGAGAGCATCGCTATGAGTGAAGTCGTAACGAAAATCTGATGACTTAATGGCATCAATGAATTTATTCCAAAGCTCTTCAGAGATATTTTCTACATAAATATCTCGTAGAGAACCGTCTATATCGAATTCTGCTTTTATATCATTCCATCGCTTCATTCTGTTGATTCCACTCTAAAATTAAAGGGCTGCTGATCGCTCTGAGCCGAGCTTCGCAAAAGTGCCAACAACAGATATTCAGCATTTAAATTCAGATTTTATTAAATGGCAGTTAAGCCACCAAAGCGGTCATAGAGACTTTAAATCACATTGAAGGTTCACCCGACAAAGCGGTCATTATCAACACGCCATTATCATAAGGAATAAGTGCAATTAATCTTCATTACCTAATTTAGTTATCCAAGCACTTATTTCTTCAATAGGTGTTTTATTGCCATTAAATAACCGAAGCAATAAGCCTCCCACCATTAACGCATAGGCTTGCTCTGATTGACCTTTACCCACAACGCCAGATAATTCGTCCATAAAACGGCTATTTGCTTTTTTTAGTAATTCATCTTTTGCAACATCCTGTGGATCTCGATTTTTAATATAATCCAAAAGCAGTACCATTTCACCCTGAAATCTTTCATCTAGAGTAGTTAGCAGTGCAGTTAATGCATCGCCTTTAGCCCCAGGAATACACTCATTGCTATCTTTCCCATATAAACTATGCTTTTGAGTGATTAATTCGGTGCTTGCCGCAAACAGTTCTTTTTTACTAGGGAAATAATGATACAAAGCACTTTTAGAGACACCAATAGCTTCAGCTATTCCACGCATACCTAATCCGTTGTAGCCATGTTCAGTGAATACGTTTATAGCTTTAGATGCTAACTCTTGACGATAAGCTTCTCGGTCTACAATTTTTGGCATAACTATCTCTATTTAAAACATTAATTCAGTGCGATTTTAACATAGCCTTATAAATTTATATGGACCGAATGGACGAAATAATTGACATAAATTTAAATCTTGATATTATATAGACCAATTGGACTATATAATGTTTTAAATTACTTGTTTGGAGATAAATATGTCACAAGATAAATACACGGTTAATGGAGCTAATATTGATTGGAATTGTGCTGGTAAGTTTAATTTTACGGCAGGTTACAACCCCACAAAAGCTGAGAGTGCTATTGCTAATTATGCGTCATTTCTCGCGCCTGTAATTCTCTATTTTGTTATGTGGAATAAACTAGATTGGTCAATATTACAATTCGCTGTAGCAAGTTTTTTAGCACTTGATATGGTCGGTGGCGTTTTAACTAATTCACTTGGTTCAATGAAGCGTTTTCTGCATACAAATCAAACATTAGAATTAAATTGGCTTGGTAAATTGGTAGGCAGTAAGTTCTTATTTCCTGCCGTTCATTTTCAAATTTTTGTCGTTCCACTATGCTTTGATGTTACTTGGGGCTATGCGTTTTTCTGGTATGGTTTTATGATGGCTTCAATCGTCTTTATTCATATGCTCCCTCAATACATTCATCGCCCAGTAGCTCTACTTTTTGTAATGTTATCTATAATGCTTTCCCAAGTCGCATTTGTTGGCCCCGCTGGACTTGAGTGGTTAGCCTCGCTCTATATGATCAAATTAGTCCTATCTCATGGTGTTCGTGAAGAACCTTATAGACCAGCTATAAACGAAACAAAATAGTGTAATAAGAATACCTAACTTAGGTTTTTCGCATTTCAAAAGTTGCATACTAAGTTAGGTAGCTCTGTTTGTTTAAACTTGGTTAATAGATAACTTTGTGGCTCAGCTTTAACTAGTTAATACATAAACTAAAAGGTTTCTTCAGACTCAAAGTTAACATCAAATGTTGAAAGACAAGCGGCAGCTTTGAGCTTGGAGCAGTCATACGACCGAATGAATTGCGACCGGCCGTTGATCGATCACAACTGAACTTTGCATTAGTGTCATAGATGTTTAGAGCAAGATTCATTACTGGAGATGAACCGACCATTGATGTCCCGCATGATAGGTGGTGTGGTTGCTGGAGGTTAGAGACCTCCGGCTACTCGATTAGGCTACTGAACTTAGTACACTAACAACTGTTT